>JAUVEF010000095.1 GCA_030594905.1 Methanosarcinales archaeon | reverse complement strand
GTCCATTTTATGGTCTGAAAAGAAACTCCATCCACTCGTAATTCCTTTGATTGGTCCGGCGTGGTTGACCACGATCGCATACTTGACCGGTGCCAGCCCGATCAATAGGACAACCATGTATAAAAATAAAAAAATAAACCCGATGAACATGATGAGCACCTGCACGATGATACTATCTGCGACCATGATTATGAATACGCCGGGAAGCAGGAAGACAATCCCGACAAGAAACATGAGCATAATCACGATACCGGCAAAAAACAGATTAAGCCCGCTTTGTATGCCGCATGCGAGAATGTCCCGGGTCCGGGTGGTGCCAGTCATTGTCGCAGTCCTTGCCATGCCGATTGCGCCAGCAGAAAAGAATGCCTGGATCAGTGCACACCCAATCACCAGGATGATGGCTGCGGCGATGAAAATGCTTGTGAATGGCGCAATCATGCGCATCAGCTCTGACATCTCTTGGACTATCGGGGTGTCCGAATACTGCGCCATCTGCGCGATCACGGATGCCTGCGACTGGATGCCTGCGACCGTATCGGTGCCGATGACGGCTGCAAGCCCGAGTAACAAGAACGCTGAAAACAGAATCTGGAAAAAGAAAGTGAACAGGAACGGCATACACAAAACCGGGTTCTGCTTCCAGGTCTCTGCGCCGTTTTTCAGCACATCACTCAGCCGTTCCATTCCACAACCTCAATCACCCGTAGTGGCACACCCTTGAGTGCGCGCCCGATCATTGATTTTGCAATCCGTGATGCGTGTTCCTCACTCTCCGCATCAAAGACCTTCATGGATAGTACCATCCCGACAAGCGCGGTGCCCGCAACCAACATCACCGCCGCCATCTCTTCATTGCAACGCGAGCACGTAAAAGTCCCGATCTCAATCTCTACAAACGACAACTTAGGGTGGAATCGCTTGCCTGCCTCTGAGATCGCAACACCGATAGCGTCGTCCACGCTTTTGATATCACGCACCATCCATGCTGCTTCCATTGTTACATTGTAATCCATTAGTCACCTCAAGCAAAAGACGCCCAACCGCACACCCGCATCGATGAACGCATGTCCGTAGCTGAAAGCAACCAGCGCGTTGACATAATCGCCATCCGATTCAAGGAAGTGGACACCATCTTTGTAGTATGATTCTGCCATCACCAAATAATCTTTCGCAACAGCGTGAAGGTGTGATGAGCGATCGGGCACGATGTCGTGATCAGAGAGTGCAGCATCCAGCAGCTTTCGGTACCGATATGCCTTTTCTGTGAGATGGTCATGTTCTGGCGATTTGTTCATTGGTTCATTAAACTCGCTTATTGCATTAAAATCGTATGTGTTTAGCAGCTACTCGCTATGCAAGTACTTGATCCATGCACGAAGATCGTAGTTTATGCTGGTGCAAGTACAACGTGACTCCCCATCCCCCGCATCCCAACCACAATCTTAATAACCTGAAAACCGCATCAACACATCAGTATACCTCAGTATACAACAGTACATGCCAGCATACGTCGCCGAACATCCATGGGCCGATAGATCAGGGGTAGATTGCTTCCTTGGCATGGAAGAGGCCTCGGGTTCGATTCCCGATCGGTCCATCATCATCCGGCGCACATAATCGTCTGCGCGGGGGTTGCCCAGCCAGGTCAAAGGCGATGGGTTTAGGGCCCATTCTCGCAGGAGTTCGTGGGTTCGAATCCCACCCCCCGCATCGAAGGAATCGTTATACAACAGAGGAAGTCATGGTACCAAACTCGAGGGTTGCAACATATTTAACCATCGCTGCTGTGATGCTGGCGGTTTCTTATGCCGGATGCATCACCAACTCGCCTGATCTATCCAGTCCATCACATCCACCAGTTTTGCCGACTGCACAGCTACAACAGAACGCTTCAGAGGTCGCTCCGGCAGAAATTCTTGGTATGGCACGGATAGTGGTCTCCACCGGACCTGATGCACTGCAGCGGTCAAAACAACGGCATATAGGCGATATCGAGAACATCAAAGATGTTGCGATCATCCATTACAATGGAGATGGCAGGATGTTAACGCTCTGGACGACTGCATACCAGAGCGAGGCGCTTGCGAGCAGCGAGACTGAGAAGATGGTCAACGGCATAGACAGATTCGGCGGCGATTGGGCGTCCACGCTCGAAGAGATCACGGTTGGTGGGAAGACCGTGTACCGGATCGAGCCTGATGGCGTGCCGCAGTATTTCTGGTCTGACGGAAGATGGATGTTCTATTTCATAGCGCACAATGTCACGCCGGACGAGATTCCCTTGATCATCGGGGCGATTCCGGGATAGTGGATCCGCAGAATCCATATCCAACAAACCGCTGTTTCTCATCAAGATTGGTAAGAATGAACCTGTCTGATTCGATGTATGTGATATTCTTTGAACCCGACAGCGTTACAACGGGGCTGCTACCCGTAGTGGCATGATCCACGTCTTCGCCATCCACCACAATTTTTTCGACGCGTACCGGCGCGGTCTGAAGCCCCACGAAAAGATGAAGCATATCCCCAACCGAAATGCGTTTTGCAAACTTCGAAAGCGTGCAGTTTAGCGTAAACCCGGTGTTTACAGTTTCAATGTTTGAAATTACGCACCCACGCTCCACGTCCTTTGGCTGGACGTTCTTCAGAGCAAGCCCGACTCTTGCGCCAGCAGGCGCGCTCTTTGTATCAACATCATGCATCTGGATCGACCGTACCTCAGCCTGCCTGCCTACTGGCAGCACGCCCATCTTATCCTTTGCATGAATCGTGCCCTGCATAACCATTCCCAGGATCACGCAGCCGATGCCGGTCACGTTGAAGACGTGGTCGATCACAACACGCGGCGAAAGCTCGTTTAATTCCGCATTCTCCTGATCTACCTGATCCCCCATCGAAAAGATCCTCCCTTTTAGCTCTTCCATGCCGTCGAATGTGCTGGTGGATATGGCGAGGTATTCCCAGTTCTCAAGAACGGTGCCGGCTGCGATCTTCCTGAGGCTTTTGGTCATGTCCTCAAGCGCATGGTGGTGCGAGGTATCTGACATGGTCAGCACCACCATCCCGTGTTTGTAGCCCAGCAGATCCAGTGCAACGATGCACTCTCCGGTGTGGATATCGGGTCCTGTCGGGGGGATGCAGAGAAGTGCGATATCAGAGAGGTTCAGGGCGGTTATCAGCGGTTTTACCGACTTTGGGTACCCAATAGCGTCAATTGATACGAGCGTTTTGCCGCTTTTGGAAAAATCATAGATGGCGATGTCTGTTACGTTTCCTTTCTTGCCAAGTTTCGATGCGAGGACTGTTCTGCCACTCTGCGAACCTCCGATGATTGCTATCTTTGTCATATTCGCTCCAACAAGTTTATCGATGAGGATATTCTCAGGCAACCATATAACTATGTAACCGTGTAACCGTGCAGCGGTACAATCGTATAGTCGTATGTGTTTAGCTAAGGCGGGAAAAACCACGGGATTTCACGAGATTGACACAAGAAGACGGGGGTCTTTCTCGTGAAGACCGGGTAATCTTGTGGTTAGCAACGATTCTGCACCCATGAACCTTGATATGCACCATCCGGGAGATCCGGAGCATGTCAACATCTCCCGCTAATGGCAAAATGATATATAGCATCGACAATCAGTATGATTCATGCTTCCGATACTCACGCAAACGCTTAAGGATGCGCCTATTGTCCCGAGGGGTGATTACCACTACTTTATCCACCCGATAACGGATGGCGTTCCGGAACTTACGCCTGCGCTGCTTTCAGAGGTTGCAGACCGCATCATCGAGCTGGCTGATACCAACGTGGACCGGATCGTGACCATTGAGTCAATGGGGATCCCGATTGGGACGGTGCTTGCAATGAAAACGGGCATTCCGCTTGCGATCATCAGGAAACGCCGGTATGACTTGCCAAATGAGGTTGCAGTGCACCAACATACAGGATATTCAAAAGGGGAGCTATATCTCAATGGGATCAATAAAGGCGACCGTGTGATGATTGTGGATGACGTGATCAGTACAGGGGGCACGATGAAAGCAGTTATTCGTGCGCTGGAAATCGCTGGTGCAGAGATATGTGACATCGTTGTAGTCATCGAACGTGGCGAGGGCGCACAACCATTGCGTGCTGCCGGACACGATGTAAAGACGCTTGTTTTGGTGGATGTGGGCGCAGATGGTGTAGTTGTCAAATCGATTCTGGGATGAAAACAGGCAGAATTTTGGCATCTGAAATCGCCGCATACCTGCGATGCCCGCGTCTCGTATACTTTCGCAGCCAGTCGGGGGATGATGATCAAAAGATCGTCGATACAAAATATTTAACACGTCTTATCTTAAAAGAACTTGCGCTTACCCACCATTGCACTGTTGCCCGCGATGGAACAGGTGATACTGGCGACGCCGATGCGGTTAAAGGGGTTGACGGGGTCAACGATGTGATCGAAAGACTGCGTACCAAGCTCAAGCGCATCGTAGACGAGCTTTTAGTACTGTATCGCGCCGAACTCTCTGGTGTGGACCGGCAGATGGTGTCAGATGCGGCAGATAGTATCGATATCGATGTGATTGGCACACAGATTGCCGAGTACGACCGAATAATCGGAAAAGATGCGCTTCTTATGAAAATAACCCCATGTGCAGTCGAACATACCATGTATTCAGATGCACTCGGCATCGCCGGGGCTCCTGATAAACTGGTGCGAATCGATGGCGTCGTGCTACCATATCTCATCAGGACTGGTGAAAAGCCGGATCAGGGTACATGGAAACCTGATAGATTGCAGATCACTGCCTGCGCTATGCTTGTTGAGGAAACGTTTGGACAGGTTGTGAAACGTGGAATTGTTGAGTATGCAAAGTTTTTTGAGCTGCGAGAGGTGAATATTAGGTCAAAAGACCGGCGCAGGGTTCTGGAACTGCGGAATCGGATCAGGAGGATCAAAGATGGTAAGATGCCTGATCGACCAAGAGATGCGCCCTGTGAGTTCTGCGCATTCGAGGAGAACTGTGTTGCACAGAGATCGCTTGCATCGAAGTTTTTTTAGATGATGGTTGTATCATAAAATAGCACGAACAGATGTTTTTTGGTGAAATATGCCATGATGTTGGTAGTGTTGTAATCCACGATAGTTTATCACAACATGCAGAATAATAGAACGTAAAAATGGGTTGATTGACGAAATCCGTGTAATCT
>JAUVEF010000046.1 GCA_030594905.1 Methanosarcinales archaeon | reverse complement strand
TAGCTAAACACGTACATTTCAGCAAATACCGCCGCGCCACGCTGTCCAACCCGCAAGCATTCGTGACTTTCAAGAGCAAGGAGGCGATTGAATGGTACGATCCGCGATGTTGCGCTGCACTGGTGCAGGCAATGGGGTATGCGTAACTTTCTGCCCAAAGCCCATGTCCGCGGTAACATTTAAGTCCAGAGAGCATGACGTTTTTAAAGACCCACGAGTCGCATACCAATACAAGAAATCCCTGGTACAGAACCATGCGAGAAAGAAATCTATGGATGATACTTGCAATAGCATCACTTACATTATTTGCAATTCCATGGACGATCTCAATGTTTGCAGGGCAGCACACGTTCTATGATGTCTGCGAAATGAACTCAAAGTGCTCAAAGTGTCATGCTGACGTCTGGAGTCAACTGGACGGATCGCAGACCGTTATAGCGCACAAGAATGCGGCAAACAACAATAATTATACAACTTACATGAGTGTTGGCGGAATCGAGTACAACGGTTCGGTAATACATACGATGGACTATGCTGATGGGGTGCACGATTCTGGCGACGTTGCGTATCTGTGGGATAGCAACAGCGGCAGATGGGAGAAGGCTATCTGGGAGGGCGCATCGTTTAACCCAACCGGCGAACTGGAACTGATGAGTCTCGACATCGATAGCAGTGGGTCGGTCAGCACAGATGAATTGTGCAACTTCTGCCATGACACCCTCCTCTTTGGGTTGTCAGGCACGCACACACAGAGAACGGTTCGCGTCTGCGATGATGACCGCTGCCACGGAAACCAGAATAACAACTACAATGACCCCGATTTCTTTGACGCTGGTTCAAAAGCAACCATTGTCGGTTCAGACCTGAGCGAATACGCACACGCTACATTTTATCTCAGCGGATGCAACGAATCGTCGCCACACGCAGCAGGGTTGCCGTTTGGTCACGCCGCAGGAAACGTGGACGGCTCAGACATCTCCAAAGGATACTGGGCATGTCTCGGCTGCCATTCGGATGCCGGCGTGGCGATAACCTTTGAAGCGGCAGAGACATACGGACACGACGTAGACGAAGAAACGCCAACGAGATATCGGTGACCGGAGGGATTTCTTGACTAAACACGCACACCCACACAGACTGCTGCCAAAACGCATCGCACACCCCATCAAATACGCTTTTGTACGGGCAGTTACACCGGCAGCCGTGCTAATAGTCCTGGCGGCTGTGCTAATGGTCATGTGTGGAGACGTGTGTGCGCACCCACCTGCGATAAACCATTCCGGCGACTACACGGTGGTCATGACCTACGGGCAGACCCCGTACCAGCTTGGCTACCGCACAAACACCTCTGCCGGATGGGACTGGTGGGACGGGAAAGGCGCAAACCGCCAGAAGAACCTCGTGCTGGTGAACGTCTTTGAAAACGTCACCACTGATGGCAAGCCCTCGCCGACGCATAAGAGCGGGCTTTTCATCAATGTCGATGTTACGTATCCAACAGACGATTTTTCAACGAACATCACCACCATCGCACTCACAGAAGATGGCAAGCACCGGTATTACTATGGCACATTCTATTACCCGGATGATGCATACACCGGCGTTTACAATGTTAATTTCAAAAATACGATCGATTCAACCGACATAACCTTCGATACGAGCTTCACAACCACACTCTGGGGCTGTCAGGCAACAGGATGCCATGACGCATATAGCACGCAGACAAATCCATCAGAGAGATTCGTATCCCCCACAATACATCCGAACAAGATCACTTCAGGGCATCTCTTTTGCTGGGATGATGTGCCTGGAACCGATGATGAGAGACTCCTGAGATATCTCAGGACTGCCCACAGTATCAACTGGACGACGGGTGCAAAAATACAAAAAATCGATGGCGACAAGACCATCCGCATCTTCAAAGGTGATGACGCAGCCGAGATAACGATTGATGTGGTGAAGAACGAAGCGATCCTTGAATTCAGCGATGGTAGAACTGGAACTGAACTAAAGATCGAAAGGGAAAGTAACAAGTTAAGGATATGCGCTCCGGGATTTCTGGAAAACGACTGCCAGACCATGTGCCACAGCCCTTATGCTGCCCAGTTCTTAACAGCAACCCCGGTACATCTGCATGAGATCCAATACGGGCACCAGGGAGGATTTATCTGCGGGGAAAGTGGATGGGTGACCATATTAGATGATAAAGATTCCAAACGCGGTGAATGGGTGCTCTCGATGTATGCGGAATCAGATCTGGTCAGACCGAGAATCCAGACCCCGCTAACAGATCCTTCGCATGTCTTCATCGCAAACTGCACCGACTGTCACACCGGTTTCATCCATGATGAAATGGGAGAAGTAACACACGAAATCGCAGTCCCGTACATACTCAACGGAACTGACGCAGCCAATACAGGCGTCCATTCAGGCGTGGCATGTGATCTCTGCCACGGAGGTCTGGACTATCCAGAGGTCCCGGCTGGTCAATACTCGCTGGACGGCGTGTTTGGCAGCTATGCCCCGACATTCACGTCCTACCAGCGGGCAGATGCCACTTATGTCGTCAATGTGAGCGGCGGCGGGGGGATTGATATCTCAGTGACCTGCGATGACCCTTTGTACAATTTCACACTCTCCCTGATAGGACCTATAGATAATGCGGCAGGCATTCAAGACCTGAATGAGAGCGACAATTGGCATGGCACTTACTATGTGCCAAGCGTGAACGGGAGCGCGTCGTTTGCCACAGGATCGCGGATATACCGCCCAAAGAGTACAACACTCGCACAATACGCACGGTTCGACGACGATCGTGGTGTGCAGGACGGGACATGGATCGCACGGATATCCAGCTGGTCTCCAGGGCTTGCGAACTACACCATCACATCAAGCGCCCCCAACCCTATTGCATACAAGCCGGTCATTCATATCCCAACCGGCTGCAGCGAGTGCCACAACCAAAATCCACCACCGGGCTGCGAGGGCGCACGAACCAACCTCATAATACCGGACTGGGACACGCAGGGGATCGCCCACGCACATGCGGACGTGGACGGGGATAGTGAGTACGACGTTGCCTGTAGATCATGCCACAACTCTCTGCACGAGATCGCGCTCCTGAGCTGTACCGACTGCCACACGGCAGTCTCCGGTGGACACCGCATAATACCGCAGAACGTTTTAGGAGAATGTATGGCGTGCCATTCTGAGCCGCATTATGAGCCGCGGAACGTCACAATGACAAACCTCTCTACAGAGACCAATCACAGCTATGTTATGTCAGCAGGTGAGATATACGGGTTTGTTGAGACTGTTTCGAAGTACCAGAAATGGATTGAATTCAACCTGTCCGGGGGCGACAGGGGCTTTGAACTGATCATCGTCCGCCCGAATGCGGTCTCAAAGGATGGCGTGAACATATCCGAGTATGTCGCCCGTTATAATTATGAATTACCAGGAAATACCACCGGTCAGGAACACAAAAACGACTACGCAATCAACTGGAACTTCAACCTGACTGACGAGATGATGAACCTACGGTTCAATGAGTCGATGGTTCTTTCCGACGATCACAACATCAGCCACAAGTATATATATGTGAAAGATCCCGAACCGGGATCGTGGTATGTTTATATCATAAGGCATGCATTTGGCGTGGGCGCTGCGGACACAGGCGTCACCATCATAACCAGACAGGATCTCAATCAAGCCGAATGCATCGTATGCCACAGTTCGACTGGCAATATCGGCGCAAACTTCGTTGTCGCGGATTTCAAAAAAGGCATTCACGCAAGGGTGGACAACGCGGAGGAGGATATCCACCAGGCATGCTGGGCATGTCATGGGGAGCAACATCCTATGAAGAAGCTGAATTGCAGCAACAACGACTGCCACACCTTTGACCAGTCAAAACATGCAGAACCGATGATTTACGAGCATTTCAAGGATGCCGACATGCTTAACAATCCGGAAAAGTCCACCACAAGCAACATCAGCACCGCGGTCGGGTGCACTGCGTGTCATGTCAACAGCGTCATCGAGACCACAGACCCAGTCGGGGGCGACATATACAAGGTATCCCATTACGGCTCAACCAATGAACTGATGGCATATCCAGACCATATCCTAACCGATTGTGTCTATTGCCATGAGGATGAGGATAATGCAGAGGAATGGGGCGATGCAATCGATCCGACAGATCAAAAATCTGCGTTAATATGCGAAGATGAGGAAGTAACCCTGTATGCCGGAGAGCTCTGGGAACTCAGAAACGGATACCTGTTAAAGGTCGTGAATGTTAATATGTGGGGGGATAGCGCGCTTGTCCAGATAATCCGGGAAGGAGAAGTCCTCGATGAGCAAGTTGTAAACGAGAATGAGCCGCTTATATATGAGGAGACGATCACGGAGGATAATAGCACTTTTGACCAGACCATCGTTTCGGTGAACCTGACGGGCGTCCTGAGGGGCATAAAGGGTGGGGTTGCGACGTTTGAGGGTAAAACAATCAGGCGAATACATCCTGAGACCACGAATGCGGCGTGCTATGCCTGCCACATGGAGGGGTATGCAAGAAACGACAGATATACCATCGTTGACCGGAAAGGAAACATAACGTATTACACAAGGATGCTTCTTGATTTTGACGATGAAGATGAGAGTTCAAAGACACTCAGGTCTGGAGAGGACTGGGATCTTGGAGAAGGGTTCGTTCTCACGGTAAAATATGTCGATATCAACGGAAATCTCGCCATGCTCGAACTGAAGGAAAGTGGCGTCGTGGTTGAGGATGACGTGGTGAATACAGGCGAATTATTCGAATACGAGAGAGATATTTTGTCGCTAAACGATGTATGCGTATTCAGGGCGAACGTGTCTGGAGTATTCAGGTCGTACGGCGATGACCTGATCGTGCTCGAGGATGTGCGGCTGATATCGCCGGACATATTCGAAGCAGACACAAGCGACCTCGAAGATGATGATTATCTCGGGGTGGACGGCTACAATGTGAGCTGGATTTCTGTTGGGGAGAATTTCGGAGGCGCTGAGCCGGATACGTTCCATGTTCCGCCGCTTGTGAATGGGGGCGACATCGTCTTTGCCAATTGCGTCCAGTGCCATGACCTTGGCACCGGCATGGACATCAAGCGTGTCGATGCAATCGAGTCGCAGCTCGGGGCACATGCCGGATTGAATGCAGACACATACGCATCAGATGGTGCCCTGCAGACCAATCATATCGTAAGAGCGTGCTGGGCGTGTCACGGAATCGGTCGGGAACCTGACGTCCACCCAGATAAGACGCCAAAAGACTGCGTGGACTGTCACGTACACAAAATACTCTTTGATGCGGTTGATATCTCTGGAGTGCCTCACGGCAAGGTTGAGAATTGCACAAGCTGCCATGGCGGGGCAGGGTATGACCCACATGTGATCACCGCATTTGGTGCGGTACCGCACATTGGCAATATCGAGCTATCGCCACAATCATGCTACGAAGGAGATCCGGTCGTGGTTAGTGCAGTCGCAGTTTCCGGGTGGATGCTTGAGGTGGTGGGCGCTGAGTATTTCATCGACTTTGCAGGATCGGATGGCACGGGAACCTTGATGATGCCGGTTGATGGTGCATTTGACAGCAACACCGAGGAGATTACAGCAACAATCGATACCACTGGACTCCTTGCAGGCAATCACACAGTCATAGTCCATGCCATGGAATCGGAAGACACGTGGGGCAGGGTGGCAACAGTTACGCTGCATATCAAGTCAGGCAAAAAACCGCTTATAGCAAGCTTGGGTTCATTCATATCGTCCGTGCCCGCATACTACTGGTACGCAAGTGTTGCAATAGGAATCCTGATACTATTTGGGTTCACAAAATTCGCCGGATTGCGATCACGTAAGCAATCATGATTGCCGCAACCAGCCACGCGCCCCCAAATCCGGGCACTGCCATGGTTTTTAAGGAATCGATCTTCTGTTGAACCTCTCTTGCCCCCACATTAATCCGCCTGAGGGTTGTTTCATTCCCTGCATTCTTAGTGGGGTCAGTTTCTGAGATTTTTTCGGCGCCATTTACGCGCACGCTCGCTGAATCGGTGGGTGTTACGTCCCCTGGTCCGGTGATCGCTGTAACCGCTGAGACCTCTGTAGCCAATGTTGCGGGCATCGTCACCTTGTAGTTTCCGGTGTAGTTCATGATCCTTCCAGCGTAGACTGTTTCTTTGAATTTAACCACCGGTTCAGGGATATCCACATCGGGCGAGTCGATTTTCATAGCATAACTGATGCGTTCAGCCTCTTGCGATCTCATAAAAGTAAAACCGGTAAAATTGATTCTGCCGCTGACATACGTTGTGTTTGTAGGCAACTGATCTGTCAGACTGATGTATGCGGGCAGGTCGCCGGTGTTTTTGACCTCGATCGTGACATTAACAGTCTCGCCGATCGAGGGATCATGCTCAACTGCCTTCACAATCTCCATGAATGCGCCATGCACCACAGTTGAGGGACGATCGCTGCTGGCACCACGATTCACATCCATCCCCTGCATCTGACATGATACACTGGCGGCAGGGAGTGTGAAACTTCCGGGCGTATCCGGAATCAAGTGATAATAAAATGTCTTTTCTTCGTCAGGGTGTAGATCAAACGTCCAGTTCAAATTCCGGTAGTTTTCCACCATGAACTGATCAGGAACCTCGTCAATCAGCGTGATAGAACTGATTGCGTAGTTCTGGACGTTCTTTACACTGAGGCTCACATACACAGTCTCGCCCCAGTAGATGTCAGGAGTCGCAAACTTCCGCACAAAGAGCGGCGGCTTCAGTCCAACCGTTTTTGATCCTGTCGTGCAATATTCGATGCCGTCCTCATCTTTGCCGGTCAACGTGACCTGCAGGTCCCCATCCACAGACTGCGCCTGAAACCTGAGTTTGACCGTGACCGATCTCGAATCATCAGGATTGATCGTGTCGACGCGGCGGAGCTGCCCGCCGTCTGTTAGATATAGACCATCAAGGCTGATGTTCAGCACCCCTTCACGCAGATCCCCGTCGCCGTCGTTCTCGGCTGTGATCTCGGCTGTTACGGTATCATCATAGAGATATTCACTCTTGTCAAGCGAAATGCTAAGTGTTAGGTCAGGCGTCTTCCTATCTGCAACCCATGAGATGATCTTCGCCGCGGGATACCAGGGATATCTACCTATAGAGTCCAGATCGTCCTTATCGGTTGCATCAGTACATTCCAGCCGGATATTGTTGTTATCCCACACCTCACCCGTTGTAAGAAGGATCTCGACTACCTCACCGGTCCCCTCCCCTATATTATGCTTGATCTCGAGCGCAACCGACCCCATCCCATCAAAATCAGTGGCTTTGACTGTGAATGCGCCGACCGAGAACGCATCGCCCTTATCAAGGGTGTGGGTCTTCTTGCTCGTCCAGGTCACATCGTCGCATGAGACCGGGTGCGCAGCAAGCAGGATCGCGCTTATGAGTATAATAGTCACGATATTATGTCGCATAGCAATCATTCAATTGTCATTGCTTTTATGTGCATAAAATTTTTCCTGATTCTGGCTACCCCATTGTGCAGGGTCAGCTCGAAACTCAGGTTTTTCCGGATATCCAAAACCCGGGAGCAGTCATCACCATCGATAGACAGCCCCGACCCTCCACAAAGTTTAAATAGGAACAAGATCAACTATAGATTATACACATTATGATTATTATCATAATGATGTATGCACTGGGCAAACTTGCCAACCATGCAATCAACTCGCATGGCGCAAGTAAAACCCACAACGGGGCAACGGGGGCAACAACATATGAACAAAGCAATAGCAACATACATCACCTCAATGGTGATCATATTCGCTCTAACCTGCGCGGTTTCAGCGAACTCGGATTGCGATTTCGTATCGCAGAATGAACTCACTAAGATAAC
>JAUVEF010000071.1 GCA_030594905.1 Methanosarcinales archaeon | reverse complement strand
GAGGCGTTAAACGTGGGTGGGGAGTTTATCAGTGAATATGTCTGGGCTACTATCTGCACGGGAAAGCGGAAAATGGAAGTCTATTATCGAGCAAAGGATCAGGATGTCACCGTATTGATAAAAGAATTTGGTTATGAGCTGGATGATGAGGTTAAACCTCTCAGGGATGATATCTGGAAAACCTAAAATGGGGTACGATGTATTGACCCTAAATCCACAAATGAGGGTAACCAATGTATTGACCCTTTTTGGTAACCAATGTATTGACCCTTACCAGCTAACCACACGATTACGCAGAGCTCCACGAGAACGTGTGGGGTGGCCGGATATAAAATGCGAAACATGTCGCCAATATCTTGTATGTGCTACTCTCTTCTTGTGTCAGTCTCGTGAAATCTCGTGGTTTTTTCCGCCTCAGCTAAACACATAGTTTTGATAATCACATCTTCGGGCAGTATCACGATCTTCCACACTACCCGGGGGTAGCGCGATAGCTTGCTTAATAGAAAGCCTTATATATCCTACACTTGCATTGTTTGTTGAGGAACTCACATTATTTGTTGGGAAACTCATTTTCTCTTAGTGAAGGTGCTTGAATGGAAGATAACACACTAAAGGGCACGACCACAATTGGATTGGTGTGCAAGGATGGTGTTGTTCTTGCGAGCGAGCGAAGGGCGACGATGGGCTACTTCATCGCAAGTAAGGATGCACAGAAAGTTTACCAGGTCGGCGACACCATTGGTATGACGACGGCAGGTTCTGTTGGTGACGCACAGCGGCTTGTACGCAGTATCAGCGTGGAATCGAACCTGTATAAGATGCGAACGCATGAGCCGATGTCTGTCCGGGCGATGGCAAATCTAATGGCTACTATGCTTTCGGCGAATCGGATGATGCCGCTATATGTCCAGCTTCTGATCGGGGGCGTTGATAAGAACGGTCCACGTATCTACTCACTGGACGCTCTCGGAGGAAAGCTCGAAGAGCAAGGAGCAGTCTCCACAGGGTCTGGATCGCCGATTGCGTATGGAATACTCGGAGACCAGTTCCGAGATGGCCTTACCACCATGGAGGGTGCCGCTCTTGCAATACGTGCGCTACACAACGTCATGAAACGAGATGCAGCATCAGGGGACGGGATTTCCGTGACGATCATCACCAAGGGGCAGTATATTCAGATGAGTCAGGATGAGATCGAAAATAAGATCAAAGAACTGAAGCTACTGAATTGATCGATTTAATCTGTTTTTACTATGGTTATGACTGATGTATTATCCGAGCTGCGGCAGCAGATCCGGAAGAAACTGCCTACCGGTGTGACGATCTCCGACATCGATTTCGAGGGTCCGGAACTGGTTATATATACAAAAGAGCCAAAGCGTCTGGCGGATAACGGCGATATTGTGCGGTCGATCGCAAAGGATGTGCGCAAGCGGATTGTTATACGCCCGGATCATAGCGTGCTGAGTCCGCCGGAGGAGGCGTTCGCTACGATCGAACAGACCGTGCCCAAGGATGCTGGAATTACAGACCACCATTTCAATGACGACACTGGCGAGGTGGTCATCGAGGCGGAGAAGCCGGGGCTCGTGATTGGGCAACATGGGAACATGCTCCGCGAGATCACGAAAAATACCGGGTGGACTCCGACTGTTGTGCGCACCCCTCCGATCAAGTCATCGACCATAAAGAATGTCAGGCGGTTGATGCGCGAGAGTCTTGGCGAGCGCAAACAGTTCCTGCGGGAACTTGGGAAGAGTATACACCGCAGCACCACATCTCACGACCAGTGGATACGTATGACCGCGCTCGGTGGTTGTAGGGAGGTTGGGCGGAGCTGTTTCTTGCTATCGACTCCTGAAACAAGGATATTGATCGATTGCGGAATTAATGTGGGGTCTGCCGATAATGGAACGCCATACTTGTATGTTCCTGAGGTATCTCCAATCGCACACCTTGATGGCGTGGTCTTGACACACGCGCACCTTGATCACTGCGGGCTTGTTCCGCTGCTATTCAAATACGGATATACCGGTCCAGTGTACACCACCCCACCCACCCGGGACCTGATGGCACTTTTGCAGGTTGATTATATCGACGTTGCAAATAAAGAAGGCAGACCGATTCCTTATGCGTCGGATCACATCAGGGAAGCGCTTAAACACACACTTGTTCTTGATTACGGGAACGTTACTGATATTGCGCCCGACATGAAACTGACGTTCCATAACGCCGGACACATTCTTGGGTCCGCGGTTGCACATTTCCATATCGGCGACGGACTGCATAATGCGGTATTCACTGGCGATTACAAGTACGAAAAGACCAGGTTATTCGATCCCGCCGTTAACAATTTTCCGAGAGCTGAAACCGTGATCACGGAAGCGACTTATGGCGGTCCGAATGATTTCCAGCCCCCGAGAATAGAAGCCGAGAAGTATATTTCGCAGATTGTGAATAGAACGATCAAGCGCGGGGGCAAGGTGCTAATTCCTGCGTTCGCTGTTGGGCGCAGTCAGGACGTGATGCTGGTTCTTGAAGAGGGGATGCGAAAGAAGCGCATCAAGAAGGCACCGATCTATCTCGACGGTATGATCTGGGAGGCAACAGCGATCCATACAGCGTATCCGGAGTATCTGAATAGCGATCTGCGAAAATTGATCTTCCATCGAGGGATGAATCCATTTCTTTCGGAGCGTTTTGCCAAGGTCGATTCGCAGAAGATGCGAGAGTCACTTTTGAGCGATCTCGATCCTGCCGTCATAGTTTCAACCGCCGGGATGATGAACGGCGGTCCGATTCTGGAGTATCTCAGCGCATTTGCATCCGACGAGAAAAATACATTGGTTTTTGTTGGTTATCAGGCAGAGGGAACGCTTGGGCAGCGAATCCAGAAGGGACGGACAGAAATCCCGCTAACAAGGCGAGGTAAGTCCGAGCTACTCAAAATCGAGCTTGAGGTGTGTACGGTAGATGGATTCTCAGGGCATTCCGACCGGGAGCAATTGATGAAGTACATAGGGAACATGCGCCCGAAACCCGAACTGGTGATGACGGGTCATGGCGATGAAAGAAACTGCATGAGCCTTGCAAGTTCGATTTACAATAAGCACCACATCAAAACGCAAGTTCCAAAGAATCTCGAAACGATACGGGTGGAGTAAGGGACTGAAAACTGGTGCGGAAGGTCTTGAGACCAGCATCTGGATGTAGTAATGCATTCGCCGCATCAAACCTCTACAACACCCGCGACCACCGCCTGCCCGAGCGAGATCCCGCTATCTCCACATGGCACCCTCTTGTGTGTGATAAAGACACAACCAGAGTCCTCGACGACCTGCCGGATTCTCCGGACGATGTGATCATTGTACGCAACACCGTCGCTTAACCCGACAACATCGATTTCGGTCTTCGCAGCGGCACGCAGTTCAGCATCGGCAACGCCGCATGCGAGTCGTCATCGGCTGCGTATATTTACAGCGACTGAATTTTGCAGCACCAGATAATGCACCCGAATGCAGGTTATGAAATATATATATATATCTGATATTTAAAGATCTGCCAGTCTACAGCCGTATCTTTCCCTTGTGCTTCGCATAAGTCGCATAATCGATGTATTTCTTCTCGGAAAGCAGATCAGCGACACTTGGCGCGCCATCTCTGACCTCAGCCAGCCGGTCAGTGACCCTGAGACTGAACGCATCGCTTCCTGCGCCCGATCCAAACGAGGTCATGAAGATCCGATCACCGGCTGATGCGATATCGAGGATCGCTGCAAGCCCGATCATACATGACGCCGAATACGTATTCCCAAGCGTGGTCACCACGATTCCGGGCGCAATCTGCTCTTTGGTAAAGCCAAGGCTTGCTGCAGCCCGTCGTGGGAACTTGCCGTTTGGCTGGTGGAATACAGCATAATCATAGTCCTCTGGCACGGTGCCAAGTTTCTCCAGCAGTCCCCGCGCAGCCGACGTGATATGTTTGAAGTAAGCAGGCTCGCCTGTGAACCTGCCGCCGTGTTCAGGGTACGGCATTCCTTCCCTGCGCCAGAAATCGGGCGTGTCAGTGGTAAACGAGAACATATCCTCGATCTCTGCGATCAACGAATCTTTGCCGATCATGTAAGCCGCGCCACCTGCTGCCGCGGTGTACTCGAGTGTGTCACCCGGCGCTCCCTGCGCAACGTCCGCGCCGATCGCAAGCCCAAGATCGATCCTGCCTGATTCAACCAGACCCATGCACGCCTGAATCCCGGCAGTGCCCGCCTTACATGCAAACTCGAAGTCGGCGACCGTGAGATTGGGCGTTGCGCCGATAGCGTCAGCAACGATAGTACCGGTCGGTTTTACGGCATAAGGATGACTCTCTGACCCTACATAGATGGCGCCGATGCGGGATGTGTCAACCTCCGCTCGACAGCTCGCATTTCGTGCCGCTTCCACCGCGATGGTTGCGGTATCCTCATCCATGTCAGGCACAGACTTTTCCTGTACCCTAAGCCCGCTTGCAATGCCCTCTGCATCAGCATTCCAGACCTTCGCTATTTCAGACACTTTGATTCGATAACGCGGTATATACACCCCATAGCTTACGATTCCAACCGTCATTTGGGTTCACCAGAGCTAACTTATGTCCGGCAGCATTATAACTGTTCGGACTCCGGACTCCCCGGCTTTCAGGAGGTGGCAACAATACCAATCTTGGCAGAAAAGGATCCGGGGGGCGGTCAATTCACCCGGTATATCCCGATTCCATCATCAAGATCATCTGGCTCCGGACTTTTGATGTATACCGGTCTGATGTGCTCCATCCCGAGCAGATGCCGGATCACATCATCGTAACTGGTGTCGGCACCATGTATCCGGGCGCGTATCTGGTCGAGCTGGCGTAGGGTTGCGTCGCTTACTTCTATAACTGGCATTATGATCGCCTTTTCACTGATTACGGTCGCTGTTGCGGTTAAACATTGCTATCCGGATTGCTGTTAATGTCGCGGTTAACGTTAATGTCACCACTGCCGCCACCGCAGTCCCGCACAATCGCATTTTGTGGTGGGTGTCGTTTATGCTCGCTTATGCCGATCAGGCGGGTCAAGCGGCGGGCATCATCCCCCAGCACCCCCTGTGCCTCGATTTCATCCACGCTCAGCTGTTCGTCAACGAGCATCCTTAAAATCCGGTCGATGTCCGGATATCGCATACCAAGCTCCCCCTCATCAGTCTGCCCCGCCCAGAGCCTCGCAGACGGCGCTTTTCTGATGATGCGCTCCGGAACTCCAAGAAATCCGGCAAGTTCGAAGACTTCTGTCTTGTACAGATCGCCGATTGGCTCTATATCCACGCCAGCATCGCCATGTTTCGTGGCATATCCAAGAAGGAGCTCTGTCCGGTTCCCAGTTCCAATCACAAGCCGGTTCATGAGATTTGCGTAGTAATAGAGCACGCACATCCGGATTCGTGCGGTTAGATTCCCGCTTGCAACCACCGCATCCGGATCATAGTCCGGAATCGATTCCGAAAACCCGTGCAGCACGTCACCAACCTCGATTACCCGGTACTCGATTCCGAGCCGGTTCGCGACACGGGTGGCATCGTCCGTATCATATCCTGGCGTGAGATCCTGCACCGGCAGCATGATGGCAAGCACGTTTTCGCTTCCGACTGCCTCGACTGTGAGATATGCCACAACCGCCGAATCGATGCCGCCGCTAAGCCCGATGACTGCGCCGAACGCTCCCGATTCGCTTATCCGGGCGCGGATGAATGCAGCGATTGTGTCTCTGGTGTGATGTGGGTTCATTGTTGGTTGCAAGCACTGGAAACGATTTGTTTACTTTTATCAAACGCCGCGGCATAAATAATCATCGGATAACAGGATGCCCATCCAAACGAAGGGTCGAATCCGAGTAATCTGCGTAAATCGGTGTCTAAAATCGATATGGAATCCGAATTAGTGATGTCCTTGGTCTAACCAAAAAATAAATTTTTTCCTAACCAGAGATCAATTTCAAGAACGTTACCGGTGACCTCATGACACACCACTTGTTAAAATCAGCATAAGTCATATCTCCCCTCACCGTTTTCAGATATTTGAGAAACATTTGCTTGTCGCTCTGCAGTATCTTCAAAGATCGATCTATATTTCCGTAAGCAAACTTTGCAAACCGCCGGGCTGATTTAAGATCCGAACCAAACGCATCATCGCATTTTGTCACGTATCCAGACAGAAACTCGTTGGAGAAGTCGTCGTTTTCCACAGCAAGAGCTGCAACATCTGCTGCCATCTCGCCGCTCTTTATGGCGTAATACAAACCC
>JAUVEF010000104.1 GCA_030594905.1 Methanosarcinales archaeon | reverse complement strand
TTCACCCGTTCTACGAACTTCCTGATAACAGGCACCCTGCGATACGTCCTGAAAACATCCTTCTCGGTCAGGTTATGGTATTCATGGGCAAGAATATTCCTCTGATACACCAGATTTGAAAGATCGCTGGCAAGTTCTTTATCGATTACCCGTGCCCCGCTCCAGAAGATTGAAGATCTCTCGGTCAGGTCCCTGGAACTCCAAGATTTCTCGAAAACACCGCCAGCACCATACAAGATGCTGGGACATGCACATACCGGGCCCATGATCCGGACATCCTGATCAAAACCCTAAATACCTGCGCAGACGTAGTCACTGACACGACATGAAAACCGACACATCTGCCCAGTGGGATAAGTTTTTTAATCGTTATTACATCGGAGACATCCTTGCTCTGGCGAACGAATACCCGGAAAGTCGAAGTCTGTATGTTGATTTCATAAATATCGAGAAATTCGATTCAGATCTGGCAGACGAACTTCTGGAGCATCCGGATCGGATTCTCAATGTAGCAGAGGAAGCGCTCCGGAGTTTCGACCTCCCGGTCAAGAAGACGCTTTCGAACGCACACCTGCGGATCACAAACATCCCGCAGAAGGTGAAGATACGGGATCTCCGGAGCATCCACATCTCGAAACTGATCGCTGTCGAGGGGCTTGTGCGCATGGCGACCGAGGTGCGCCCGCGATTGCTTGTCGCGGCATTCGAATGCAGCGGATGCGGAGAGACCATGCTCGTTCCCCAGTCCAGCGGGCGGTTTGTGGAGCCGTATATGTGTAAAAACGAGGGGTGCGGGAGAAAAGGACCGTTTAAGATAAAACTTACTGAATCGGAGTTTGTAGACGCACAGAAACTGCGTGTGCAGGAATCTCCGGAGGACCTGCGTGGAGGCGAACAGCCGCAGACCCTTGACGTCAATATTGAGGATGATATTGCAGGGATCGTAGCACCCGGGGATCGTGTGATCGTTGCAGGAGTCCTGCGGTCGTACCAGCGGATCACGCGCGAAGGAAAGAGCACGTTCTTTGATATCATACTCGACTCGGTCTCGATCGAGACGAAGGACAAGGAGTTCACAGAGATCGATATCACGCCGGAAGAGGAAGAAGAGATCGTAAAACTCAGTAAAGACCCCGGAATCTATAAAAAAATCATTGCATCGATCGCTCCATCTATCTATGGTTATGAGGAGGTGAAGGAGGCGCTTGCGCTCCAGTTGATGAGCGGCGTTCCAAAGAATCTTCCCGACGGCGCGAGGATCCGCGGGGATGTGCATGTGCTGCTCGTCGGCGATCCTGGGATTGCTAAGTCTCAACTCCTCAGGTACATCACGAAACTTGCGCCCCGCGGGATATATACAAGTGGTCGCTCAAGTTCTGCCGCGGGCTTGTGTGTTTCGCCTGATACGCGGATACAGACCTCAAATGGGTTTTTCAGAATCGGAGAATTCGTGGAGGGGCGTATGCAAAATCCAGTCCAAGTGGAAGATGGAATCTGGAAAAGTGACTGCAATAGTGTCTCCCTGTCAACGGTAGATTCCAATCACTTAATCACCGAGAATCCACTCGTTGCGGTATGGCGAATTCGCGCACCTGACACCATGATGCGCATCGAAACAGAGAGCGGCAGATCGATAACCGTGACACCGGCCACACCACTTCCTGTGATGACGGATCATGGCATCGGATGGGTCAGATCCGTAGACTTGACCGATCAGCAATATCTTGCAACGCCGCGTCTTCTGCCAGAGAACAGTAAAGTCCCGTACACCATCGAACTATTCGAAAGCAATTGCACCGTTTCAGGTGCATCCGGATTAACCGCCAGAATAGTGTCGCGGCTGAAGAAGAAATATGGCACCATCCGGGATGCTGCGTCCGCTCTTGGAGTCTCGGAAGATAGTCTGTACTATAACTGGGTCAACGAAGATGCACGCGGCAATCCGGACCTCAGAACACTTGTATGGCTTGCCGAACAGGCTGGAATCGAATTTGATGAGGTTGCACAGAGTTGCTGCTGGTTCTCACAACAGCAGGGTCACAGGATAACGCTGCCTGTCACTCCGGGCGAGGATTTTATGTACTTCGCAGGTCTCATCGCGGGCGACGGCAGTATAAGCAAAGCGAAACATGCGGCAGGATATGGCGGATCTCAAATACGGTTCAGTAACTCGGATGTTCATCTCCTCGAAAGATACACATCGATAATCACAGAACTCTTCGGCGTAGACTATTCAATAAGTGATGGCAGCAACGTCCGCCCGCCTGATATCAGGTTCGGATCAAAGATCGTCGCAGAGATTCTTCAGACACTTGGAGTCCCGGCATCTCCGAAATCGTCCAAAATCGCAATTCCCGATTTGGTGCTGAATCTACCGAACAATCTGATCGCCGCATACTTACGCGGACTCTTTGATACCGATGGGTCGTGCACTGCAAGGCGAACCGGTTCATCGAGCCTGCAACTGTACACCACAAGCAAACAACTCGCAGAAGGAGTTCAACTCGCACTGCTCAAATTCAGGATCATCGGACGGATTCGCGTGCCGCCACCACGCGATGGAGCCATATCCTCATTCGTGGTAGATGGTGAAGTCAGGACCATAACCACATCCAGCGATTTATATGTGGTGACGATCTATGGCAGGGAAAATCTAACACGATATCATGACCGGATCGGTTTTGAGCACCCTCTAAAACACGGTAATCTGGTGAAGATATTAAAGTCATACAAGACCGGGTCTCGCAGCACAAATGTAGACCGGGTTCCTTATGTGGGATCTCGGCTCAAAGCCATCCGGCAACATTTCGGTCTGCCAGCAACAATCTATTCCAATAATGGAACCAGCACTAGCACGCGCGGCGGCGGTAGTGGCGGGATAGCCGCCGAGCGCGGGGTATACATGCCAACGCCGCAGCACCTGCAATCACTCCTGTTATGCATCAGGGAACAGGTCGAAGCAGACGGCTGGCAGGGAACGAGGATCCTGCTTCCCCGTGATCTCCGCGACTCGGTCAGGGAACTGCTCCATAAGAACACGACCAATCCACAACTGGCGCAGGCACTCAACATACCCCAAACCACGTCATCTGAATATTTCTACCGCACATCAAGGGATATTGCAGTCCCGTACCGTGTGCTGATGCGGTTTTCCGATCTCATCCAAAAATTTGATCGCGATACTGCCGATGCGATTCGCGAATCGATATCCGATGCTGTGGCAGAAGAACCGGAGATGAAAGCCGAACTTGATTCCCTGTTGCAGTTATCAACCGGGGACGTTTTCTTCGATAAGGTCAAGTCAACCGAAGAGATACGCGACCATGGTTATGAGTATGTGTATGACCTGACCATATCAGGCACACATAACTTTGTTGCAAATTCGATGCTCACTCACAATACCGCGGCTGCTGTCCGCGACGAGTTCGGCGATGGCAGGTGGACGCTTGAGGCTGGCGCACTCGTGCTTGCCGATCAGGGGATCGCAGCGGTCGATGAGATGGATAAGATGCGTCCGGAGGATAGGAGCGCGATTCATGAAGCGATGGAGCAGCAATCCTACCACCCGTCCACCGAGATTATGTTTTCAGACGGACGGAAAGTCAGGATTGGGGAGTTTGTTGATGCGCTTATCGAAAAAAACCGGGATAAGACCGTAGACGGGGTAGATTGTGAGATTTTACCCTTCGACAGTAACAGCGATCTTGACGGTACCGGGATATTGACACTTAATCTGGATAATAATATATGCCAGACACCAATCAATCGTGTCAGCCGGCATAAGGCACCCGACCACTTTATGCAGATCACGTATTCAAACGGAAGAAGCATCACCGTTACACCGGAACACCCTGTTTATGTCGTGAAAAACGGCGAGATGACAACCGTGCCGGCAGATGAGCTTGAGGTGGGGTCGTTTGCTCCGATTCCGAATAAGTATCCGCTCGTCAGTTCAGATGTCTCATTGCAAATCCCGGACTCGCGTCAACGTGCGCATGGTCGGCATTATAAGAAGATATCGTTCCCGACACGTCTTGACAGCGATCTTGGCAGACTGCTTGGTTATATCGTGAGCGAGGGGCACGTCTATTATTCAGAGAAGAACGGCGCTGCTGAGGTCATGATCTCGAACACCGATCTTGATATCATAGACGATGCGGATGATCTGATACGGGGAACCTTTGATACCACGACATATATCCAGCATCAGCCGCATAGTGCAAGAAAAACCGCCACAAAGGATTTGTACACGGTCAGATGCGCATCGATTCCGCTGCACAAATTCATGAAACTGAATTTCGAGGGAGTGACTGTCAGATCGCATGAAAAGCGAATTCCTGATCAGATATTTGCATCTTATGACGAGGTTAAGATAGAATTCTTAATCGGTGCGTTTCGAGGCGATGGTTTTTACGATTCCGAGCGGTTTGGGTATACAACGAATTCGATCGGTCTGGCAAACGATTATTCTGATCTATTGCTCTGCATGGGTATCTATTCCTACATCGCTAAATCGACTGAATACCGGTCAAACAAGGAAGGTCGGATGAAAAGTGCATATAAAGTGGTGGTCTCAGGGCAGGATAGTCAGAAGAGATTCTATGATATTATCGGAACGCATGACAAAAGACATGAAAGGATCAATCAGTTTGTAGTAAGAAGCCATAATAAACTGAATGACCGCGATACCGTTCCTGTCGATATTGCAATCCTGATAAAAAAACTGTTGAAGGATTACCGCTTGGATAACGGTTATTTCGACAAGATCATCGCGAACAATAATGGGATTCACAGAAAAGTCGCTCTGAAATACTTAAACAAGGTCGAATCATACCTGTCCGGTCTCCAGCCACATAACATCGATGAGATGGCAAATCCGAGGGAAATACGAAAGAAATACCGGATCCCAATCCATCTGATCGCCGGGCT
>JAUVEF010000092.1 GCA_030594905.1 Methanosarcinales archaeon | reverse complement strand
GAACTGGTAGGCTGGTGCGGAAGACAAAGTGTTTCTCGAAACGGAAGCGGATGCTTGAATGTTCGCTCCACGTGTTTCAATTCTATTGGAATTTCATAAACGAGTTCAAAAGAAGAACATCCCCTGCAATGTTGGAAGGATTAGCAGATCACCTGTGGACGTGGCACGAATTTTTCTATTTCCAATTACCTATCTTAAATTAGGACATTACCGAAAATCTGTATAATCATGTGGTTGGCTAAACACGTACAAAATGAGGAAAGGCGAGTGATCGCCCATTCCTTGCAAGCCGCGTGGATACTATAACCTGGAATCAGAGCACAATCTCAATATCCAGTTCCTCTGCAAGCTCTTTATAACGATTGCGGATTGTCACCTCGGTCACGCCCGCGACCTCTGCTACCTCTCGCTGGGTTCTGCGCTGGTTGCAGAGGATGGATGCGATATATATCGCAGCCGCCGCAACCCCTGTAGGTCCGCGCCCGCTGGTCAGTTCCCGTTCTGTCGCAGCTCGAAGGATCGAGATGCCGCGTGCCTGCACGTCACCACCAAGCCCGAGACCCGAACAGAACCTTGGGATATAATCGATCGGTGACGTCGGCTTCAGTTTCAGCCCGAGTTCCCGTGCAACGAAACGGTAGGTTCGTCCAATCTCCTTTCGGGTCACTCTGGATACCTCGCCTATCTCGTCAAGTGTTCTTGGCACAGAACACTGGCGGCACGAGGCGTACAGCGCTGATGCAGCCACTCCTTCAATGCTCCGTCCACGAATCAGGTTCTTCTCAACTGCCTTACGGTAGACCATGGCAGCAGTTTCTCTGACGTTCTGGTGCAGCCCGAGTGCAGATGCCATCCGGTCAAGCTCGGATAGTGCAAATGCAAGGTTCCGCTCAGTCGCATTGCTGACACGAATCCTACGCTGCCATTTTCTGAGCCGATATAGCTGAGCGCGGTTCTTTGTGGAGATCGTTCTGCCATACGAGTCCCGATTCCTCCAGTCGATCATTGTCGAAAGCCCTTTGTCGTGTATAGTATAGGTCATCGGCGATCCGACTCTTGCTCGCTTCAAACGTTGATCGCTATCAAATGCCCGCCATTCAGGTCCTTGATCGATGATATTCGTCTCGATGACCAGCCCACACGAACCACAGACGAGTTCGGCACGCTCATAATCTCGTTCAAGAATGCGGCTGTGACACTCCGGACACTCGGAGACCTCGCGCTCCTGCTCACGTTCCCTGCGCTGTTTTATGCGTTCCCTTATCTTTTCAGGACGTTCAATTACTCGTTCAACTTCTATCATGTCCACCCCTCATAGTGTATACAATTTCTGGTTCTCGGATATGGCTAATTCCGGATCGTTATGCTTTCCACTGCTTTTATTGATTTTAACAGAGATATATGGGTGAGATACGGGTCCGAAGATCTCCTGTACAGTCCCAATCCGTTTCATTGTGTTAGTTACCACAGTTGAACCGATTGGTGGAGTTTGTTTGCTATTTCTCACGATCAACATAGCACCGAATCGATGTTGAACAATACCAAGTCGTTGCAATTATACACCTCACCGAAAGTACTATATATTGTATATTGTCCGTATATAAAGGTTTCGGATGGATCCGGCTTTGGGACAATAGTATTCGACTGCCTCCGCCACCATTTCATAACCCGGTGGTGGTTACGCTCCGCGTGGGGGGTTAGCTGCATGAGGCACCACCGGCTTAAGCTACACCTCCACCGCAATTTCACAATGTGGGTGTCGGTGCAGCCATTGCCATTCAAGTGCTCTCTATGGATATCAGATCCGATATGAAGCACAATGACTCCGGTGAAGCGACGCGATCAATCAATCTTCGTCCTCATCCTGCTTCACAATCACCTGACCAATAGTGATTTTGGCATTCTTCAGGATCAGTCGGACTCCGCCGCCCGACCCGACAGACCCCGATCCAACAAACCCTGCAGGCAGCGACATAGCGGGCATCACCTCTGGCGCTACCGCGGCAGAAACGCCTGGTTCTTTCGCCCCCTTCTCCTTTTTCTTTGCTGCCTCCTTTTCTTTCCATTCGGAAACGATTGGATGATTCTTCTCGGTCAAAAACGCCTTCAATGAGTCAAGATCGGTTGCATCCTCCTCAGTTGCGATCGCGTTCACGATATCCCCCGGGATATCGTCAAGCACCCTGTCCTTGAGGTGCTTTGGCATCCAGCCCACCCGGTTCCAGCCGCCATCTGCAGCGATGAACTTCGGGGACCTGAAGTAATTGATCCCGATCCCGAGGAAACCAACGATCTGCTTGCCGCCGCCGGTTTGCCCCGCCATGTTCGCGAACGTAAGCCCATTCGGAGCAGGTTTTGCGTAATCGCGGTCCACCCACGCGATGACATCAAGTTCGGGGATGTAAAAGCCAACGACCTCGAAACAGCCGCAGGATGTGTGCGGATACTCGAAGAACGAGTGCAATTTGATGCGGGAATACTCGCCTTGCGAGAGCGAGGCGGCAGACTCGTTGACACCTGCGTATTCGCCGCTCATTTCATCGAGACACTCTCCTTTCTCGATCGCGAACTGTGGGCCTTCCGGATCAACCTTCGCGGCGGCTCTCCCGTCGAACCAGTTGATCGCGCCGCAGAGCGAGACACGATCTGGTGTTACAACGCAGACGTTTGTCGGGGCGAATGATTGGCAGAGCGTACATCCATAGAACGTATCCACATCCTCGTCGTGCAGATCGCGTGTTCTGGCATCTCTTGTCTCATATATTGCCTTTACTTCAGGTAACCGTTTTTCGATCTCTTCTGCGTCTGTGATGTAGAGTACGTCCATCTTCTCTATAAATGGCAATTCGTTCTTAAAAAGCATCATGGTCGCTTTTGCGATGGATTCAAATGAATTAAGTCCCTTAGCGACCGCATCCTTGCTGATACGAAGCCAGATATCATATCGCTGGTTCAGATGCATAAGACCGCTCACATAATTTTGAAAATCGTGATTTCGGCGTTCAACGATCGCCTCAAGGTCTGGCTCCACTGCACTGCCTGCGATCCGGTAGATCATTGCAAACGGATACCGGTCGCCCTCTGCCATCTCAGAGATGTCTGGTCCGATCAGGGTGAAGTCGCCGTCCTCGATCTCGTCCATCTCTGCAGCACGTACCAGCTCAAAGCCCGTGCTCTTCGGTCCTGCAAGTTCGATATACACGCTGTCTTTTCGGATCCTTTCCCCTTCAAACATGGGGGATAACTCAAATGGGAATTCGTCTGCCATTGGGTGCCTCCTGAAATTAAATGATGAATCATGACAATCTACTTAAACCTTGTTGCTGGTGTCCCATATAACTCTGTTCCATAGCACATATTCCATATATTCAAGTATCATCAGATCATAATATTGAATGATGGCTGCAGCACCAGTGAATTCGGATGATTATACAAAATGGAGCTTGATCGCATCAGGTGAAGGGGCGGGCAGGATCGCAGCCCTGTATTTTGCAAGCATGAAAAACGAGGCGATTGCAGATAGAATTTTGCTACTTAACAGCGCAAGAGCTGATTTGAAGAAAGTACTCGACGAAATCGCAGAGCATCTTGGGGATAAAGAATCAAAGATCCTCGAAACGATCCGGAGAGAGCGTGTACAGCTATTTGGTAGGCAGAGCACCGGGACAGGGAATTTCTGGAAGGTGGGGGAGAATGAGGCAAGAATCGATTTCGATGAGATCATACGACGGAGGGTTGAGGGTCTCGGGCTTGCCAGCGGCGATGCGATGTTCGATATCATGACGCTTGGTGGCGGAACTGGCAACGGTAGCATCCCGTACCTCATCGACCAGATGAAACATGGATCTGGGAGGGCTGCTGCCGGACACAAGCATTTTGCGCTCTGTGTGTGGCCTGATTTGATTGAGGCAGACCATCGTCATTTCAATGCGGTTTGCGGGTTGTCCAGGTTGCTAAAATACGGCGATGACGCCCACCAGAACGCGGATATGGTGCTGCTCGTTGACAACACGACCCTTGGAAAGCGGGTTGAACTCATGGAGAGTGAGTCTAATTATTACTTTGAGATCAATAAACTGATCGCGCAGGCGATTGATCTGATAATGGCGCCCGGAAGGAAGAATACAAACCGTGTGATCGATGTCAACGATTATATCGTCTTTCCATCACATATTGGAGTCTACCATGCTACGCCATGCATGTCCCTGGGAAACGACGTTGACTTAATCAGCCTCGAATCCGCGTTCGACGACGCTGCAGAGAATGCATTCTTCCCGATGGATATCAGCACCGCTACGATGGTCTGGCTGATCGTGCGTGTGCCAAAGCGCCACTTCAATCTCGGGCAGTTTGAGCAGCGAGCGGTGGATCACGCGTTCAAAGAGTGGATAGAAGAGAACATCATCGGGAAACTGCGTTATTCGACCGTGACTTTCGTTGAAGATGATATAGAGACGTTTGACGTGCTTCTTCTGCTTGGAGGGTTCAAACTCGATAAACTGGTCCCCGAATCCTTCGAAAAATACCTGATGTTCGGAGAGTTGCTCGAACTCAACGCAAAGGACGGCGAGATCTCGCTCGAGCAGTTTGGCGACGACGTGAGCCTGTCTACAAAGGAGCTGGATCGGATCGAGCAGAATCTGCGAGATTATATGGCACACATCGACGACGTTGTTGAACGGCTGAGTAACTAAGATAACCGGGACCCGGCGTGTTTTATCGTATTCGCCCGTTTCACCTATCATTCACCCACGATTTGCACGATCAGCTCTCGGTCTCGTGGGTGATTGTCCAGATCGATGAATATGATCTGTTGCCATGTCCCGAGCATCATGGTGCCACTGGCAAACGGTATAGACAAGCTTGGACTGAGCAGAGACGCCCGTACGTGAGAATGCCCGTTACCATCACCCCACTTCAAATTATGCATATATTCAATTCCCTGTGGAGCAATCCGCTCAAGCATAGCCTTAAAATCTGAAACCAATCCGGATTCGTACTCAATTGTTGTCACGGCACCAGTGGCACCCGGCACAAATACCGTAACGACCCCGTCGGTGAGTTTTGACTTTGAGAGCGCACCTGAGACTTCCTTTGTTATGTCTATGATATCTACGTCCCCTGTTGTCGGGAAATTCAGGTACCGAGTGCTGACGCCCAAAATCGTTCACTCCTCAAAATTAGCCAGTTTAAAGCCCGCCGCGCTGATTACAAGGGTGAAAACGAGAAGTGAGATCACGGATCCAAGTGCCGTGGCTCCCGTACGGTCAAACATGACGCACATCATGACAAGGAGGAGAACTGAACCAATCGATGCAGTGATTTCGAAGGTTGGTTTATTCATTACGGGTGCATCAGC
>JAUVEF010000142.1 GCA_030594905.1 Methanosarcinales archaeon | reverse complement strand
AAGACTGACACCAAACGCGCTGGCAACCGCGGCAGACGGCTCGATATATCCGCCCAGTACCTGCGGAAGCGCTGTGAACAAGATCATTGCAAAGACCAGCATCTTTTGCGCGCCCTGGAAGATCGCCTGATCACTGGGATCAGACATATCAAGGTTGATGACCTTCGCACCGACCAGCAGTTGCAGAATGATTGATCCGGTAACGATCGGACCAATCCCAAGCAACATCAGTGTTCCACCCTGCCCTGCGAGGAAAGCACGATACATCGCAAACAGGTCGGTGGACTCAGGTGACATGCCAAAGAGCGGTACGTTCGAAAGCGCGAGATATAGAATTAGGATGCCAACCGTCCACAAGAGCTTCTTCTTAAGGTGTACGTGCCCCTCCGGGCTTGTAACGGCAGGAAGTCTGGCAAGAATCGGCTCAACCGCTTCTTTAAAACTCATTAAAACACCATCTGCGGAATCATTCAGAAGGTATGACTGCTGTACCGCCTGCGTTCTCAATCTTTGTGATCGCAGTGGCAGAAAATGCCGGTGCAGTGATCGTTAAGGACTGATTCACCCTGCCAGTACCAAGGATCTTGTTGATGCCAATTCTGCTGGCATCGATGTGTACCACACTATCCTTCTGCTCGGCAACCCCTGTGCGCAACAATTCAGGCACCATGTCATCGAGTTCACCTATATTAACGGTGTTCGTACCGGCAATAACTTTTTGCGGTCGCGTGAACCCATGTTTTCCATAAGCATATCCACGCAGAAACGCCCGCACAGCATGATGTTTGCATGCGCCAGATTTACCGCGTCCTCCACGATTGCCTGCACCCCGTCTGTTCTTATGCGTACCTCCGCCACAGGTGCGCGATCCTCGAAATTTCTTTGCATTCATCCGTATGTAGCCTCTATGATTTGTTTAGATTTCGCCTTCTGCAATTGCTCATATTCATAACGGATTCCTACGGATATAAAGGTTATTATACCGGTTGATCAGCGATTGACCATGCATGGTACGATCATGCACGACATAGCAGAAAAACAAGCATACCTTAAATATAAAGAGATATAAGTAGTAATCACCAACATCGGAGGGATGGAAATGGCAAGAATATTCGCAAAAAATCTGTCGAAGAAGAATGTCATGAGCAGCGATGGGTCTGTGATCGGGGTGCTGTATAATATTGTGATGGATGTCAGAACCGGGAAATTGGTCAATCTTGTGGTGAAACCTGATATGTCAGTGGACAAATCAAGATACCAAATGGATGGAAATTACATATTAATCGGCTTTAGCGCTGTTCGTGCAGTCAGGGATTTCATCGTTGTTGACAAAAAAGAAGCGATGGCATAACGTCGTTACAACGCTACTAAATGTCTGCAAATACACAGTATTCTTATATATCTCCGGAAGAGTCGTATGCAGAGACTCTACGGACAGTTAAAAAACTGATGCTGATAACTTATGCAGTTCTTACAGCATCGTTCGTCATACTCGGTGTCCTCGCCGTTTTGATCGTCTTTAGATTGAATGCCGAGGGCGTGTTCATTGTCTGTGATTTCATAGACTCTATGAGCTGGTGGATGGCGGTGCTGCTATTTGCGCCGATCACCGGATATGTAGTGACTTATGCAGTCGCCCCCCGTATTATACAGAAGGCGCTATACGCCGATATCCAGCTTCGGGAGGAGTCACTGGGTGTGCGCAACCAGATGATGCTGCTCGAAGAGCACGTCGATACGCTTGTCTCGGTTGTGGACAAGATTCATGTTGCGTCGGACGAGTGCAATGAATCTGCGCGCGAGTGCAGCGTCTCTGCAAACGAGAGCAGAACAGCGACCGGCAGGCTTGAGGATGAGATTCGCGGGCTTAAGAAGGCGACTGGTCGGGCGTATGAGGTTGTCGGATTGTTCGATGAAGCTATCGACCTGTTTGGTAAGAAATCCACAGATTTGAATGATGATATAGAGTCGCTTGAAAAAACTCTTGAGGATCTGGCAAATAACCGGGCAAAGGTGCTTGAAGACTCGCTGCAACCGATGAAAAACAGCCTCCTTGCGTTACGAAAGGAGAACGTGCAGATGCACAGAGCCTCAGTGGAACGGATCAAATCGATAGAAGGTGCGGATGAGGACCTGCATGAGTTCCTGCTCGAAATGATACACGGCGTCTCGTTAGCATATCGCAGCCACGAGGATAAGAAGCGGGTTAAGTGATCATTTTGTGTAATGATTAAATGGATGTGTAACAGCGCGAAGAACATGAAAACAATGTGCAGCGGTGTGAAGTATACTCCATATCACCAACCATCACTCACAATCGGCAGACCCCCCGAACTCGTATATCGAGGTCTGCCTCGTATCCGTCTTCAGGAGATTTGACAACCTTACCCCAATCAGCCGGATCTTCCGTTCCCCGATGAACTCCCCCACAAGCTCTTTTGAGATGTTTTTGACCAGTTGCAGATCAGAACCAGGAAACCCGATGCTCCTTGCCCGCGTGTGCGTATCAAAGCCCTCGAACCTGACTTTTACAGAGATGGTCCTGAACTGATATCCGGTCTTGATCAAGGCTCTATGTGTCCTATCGGCAAGCGCGTCGATGGAACCATAAATAACTACCGGATCAGTCGTATCTTCATCAAATGTCAACTCCCTGCCCACGGATTTAACTGTGGGCGCTTCTTTCACCTCGCGTTTGTCGATCCCGCGGGCAAGATCATGCATCTGGTATCCCCACTTCCCGAAACTTGAGGCAAGTTTTTTGACATCGTACATACGGAGGTTGCGTATCGTCTCGATCCCCATGCCATCGAGCGTTTTTCCGGTCTTTTTCCCGATTCCTGGAATTTTTGTGATCGGCATCAGGTCGAGGAACTCCTGCACCTCGCCATGCGTAACAACGGTCAGCCCGTCTGGCTTCTCTACATCGGACGCAATCTTTGCCACAAGTTTATTCGGACCAATCCCGATGGAACACGTAAGTTTCGCCTCTTTGAAGACCTCTTCCTTGATGTCCTGAGCCATCCTGATTGCATCCGCAGAATCATCCGTTTTTATCTCGAGAAATGCCTCGTCGATACTGACCTTCTGGAATTTATCATCGTGAGCATAGCTCCGGAGAATCTTCATAATCCGCCCTGAAACCGTCTGGTACAGAGCCATGTCGACTGACAGGAACCGGGCGTCCGGGCAGAGCCGGTAAGCCGTTGTGATCGGCATTCCCGAATGAATCCCGTACTCCCTGGCTTCGTAAGAACAAGTGCTGACAACACCACGCCCGGTTCCCTCTTTAGGGTCAGCACCAACCACCACGGAAAGCCCCACAAGTTCAGGATGTTCGACCATCTCGATTGATGAGAAGAAGCTATCCATATCCACAAGAAGAATTGTCCGGGTTGCGTAACTTGAGTCCGGTGGTTTATCAGTTCTCTTCAGAATCGCGCAATTCCTCACCATCTACAATCATATCGAGCATGAATTACTTTTCAACGTAACTTGTCAGTTCGCACAGCGCCCCCTCAACCTTATGCCGGATGAGTCCCCAATCAGCAACTGTCGCTCTGCGCCGATGATTTCGGGAGGATATGGCTCATAGGTGAACAGATTTTGGACTACGCCTGCGGTGCGTATCCCGCTTTTGTGGACAAATACGTTCCTGCCGACGATCGACTTGTTTCGCGGTATCTGGATCCCGATGTCTGGGGTTCCAAAGAAGGTCAGGAATATAGATGCGATGATTGGGTTAGACATATTCCCTAAAGTGGTGTTTCTATATCATCAATGTTCTATTCTATTCCGGACATGATTGACTATCTTACACCTCAAGTCGCCGTGCTACCTCATATAGGAACTCTTCCGTGTTCACCGTCTTCTGTGCCGGCGGTTCTGCCAGTTTCGCTAAGTCGCCAGTCATTATCCCGTCTTCTATCGTCCCTAAAGCAGCAGCATCCAGTTTGTCTGCAAATGCACCAAGCTCAGGTGTGCCATCAAGTTCGCCACGCTTCCGGAGCGCACCACTCCATGCAAATATCAGTGCGACTGAGTTGGTAGAGGTCTTCTCACCCTTAAGATGCTTGTAGTAGTGCTTCTGCACCGTGCCATGTGCCGCTTCATACTCGAAGTAGCCATGAGGCGATACTAAGACCGAAGTCATCATAGCTAAACTCCC
>JAUVEF010000123.1 GCA_030594905.1 Methanosarcinales archaeon | reverse complement strand
CCACATTTTATCAAAGATTCCAGGTATTTTGTCCGGTATTTTATCGTTCACTGTACCCAAGCACCTCGATAGATCTTAACAGGTCGGTTTTGGACACGATGCCGGCAACTCTGCCCGTGCTCCTACCTTTCACCAGCAGATGCCTGATTTTGTGCATGGACATCCTCTGGAGTGCATCTATGGCATCGGCATCATCGAAGATCGAGATGATGTTTGTCGCCATCACGTCGCGCACCAGCACCACGTTGTGTTTGTCCATCGGAACTGACTGGATATCTGCAAACGCCACCATTCCAACAACCTCCCCTGTGAACGGATCAGTTACCGGGTATACGTGGTGTTTTTTTCCGAACATCACCTGGAGGAGTTCCAGAACGGTCATAGTATCACCCACAAAAGCAACATCACGAGTCATTAGATCGCTGACTTTGATGCCTTCAAGTGTCACTGACGCCTTTGTGAACGCCTCTTCCTCGGATGCACCGATATAGATGAAGAAAGCGATGAATAGCAGCCAGACGGAAGCGAACAGCCCGAACACACCCATAGCGATGGCGAGGATCTTTCCAAGGTGTACTGCCTTTCTGGTCGCACGGAGATATGGCATGCGCTGGGCATACCACGCGCGAACCACGCGCCCACCATCCAGGGGGAATGCGGGAATTAGATTAAAAGCAAACAACATGATGTTAATAAATGCAAGCGACCATAAAAGGTGTGAAATGTCCAAAAGCGTGGACATCTGCAATGACTGCGCTATGTTATGAACTGTGAGATATGCAACGGCGCAGAAGACTCCAATCATAAGTGATACGCCGGGTCCGGCTAATGATATACGCAATTCCGCATCGGGGTTGCGCGGGATATCCTCCATTGCGGCGATACCTCCGAAAATAATCAGTGTTATGCTTCGTATGGTGATCCCATATCCTTTTGCGACCCATGAGTGCCCAAGTTCATGCAACGCCACGCAAAAGAACAAAGTAACGGTTAGGCTCAGTGATAATGCATATCTGAGTGAAACTGATTCCACATCAACAAATCCGGTGACTGATTCCCTCGAAAAAATGAATGGAAACACTATGAGGGCAAATAAAAAAGAAATATGTATTTTAATCGGTATCCCCATAACCTTCCCGATCTGGACCGAGGTTTTCATGATTGTGTCACTTTCTTATTGGCAGCCACCATACAATAAAGTATATATCCTTTTTAGTTCAATCTATATCATATCAATAACATGAGGGATTCGAATGTATGCAGAACTAACATCGCTGTTTGGGCTCAACGTCTATACCGATAAGGGGCGGTACGTAGGGAATGTGAATGACGTCGTAATAGAGGCGGCTGATAGGAAGGTGACCGGTCTTGCACTCACCAAAATCAACCGCGAAATGTTCGATGTTAACCGTGATGGGCTCATTCTGCCGTACCGGTGGGTGCTTGCGATTGGCGATGTCGTCATCGTGAAGCAAGTTAACAAATTGACAAAGAAGGATGCAGAGGAGTAATTTTGAGAACTGTGAGATATATGCCAATCTGAGGGCAATTCCACCAGTTATAATTCGTGTTGATGGCAGGGGGTTTAAGAATTTACTGTACAAGCAGGGATTCGAGAAGCCGTTTGACTATCGATTCGCATCTGCTATGGCAGGCGCCGCAGAGTCGCTCGCGCATCAGAGCGGGCTGCACCCGGTGATTGCATACACATTCTCAGACGAAATCAACATCCTTCTCACAGATCAGGTACTTCCCTTCAATGGCAGAGTCGAGAAGCTCGTTTCGGTCATGGCAAGCCACATAGCCAGTACGATCACCATGTCATTAGATATATCCCCGGTCGCATTCGACGGGCGGGTAATACCGCTGCATCCGCACCAGATCACCGAGTATCTGATCTGGCGACAATTGGAGGCGTGGCGAAACTGTATCAACGGCTACGGGCATTATACACTTCGTTCGACCGGATTATCTGGAAGGGATGCGGCACTACAGATGCAAGGTATGCGATCGAGTGATATTCATGAAATGCTGTTCCGACACGACATCAATCTCGACAAGGTGCCTGCATGGCACAGGCGGGGCGTCATGGTGCACCGGGACGAGTGTGTGAAGTGTGGCTATGATCCGGTGCGTGGGGTCGAGGTGACCGCGAACCGAAAGAAGGTCGTTCAGAACTGGAATCTACCAATTTTCGCATCAGAGGATGGTGTGGAATTGGTACGGCGGCTGGTGGAGATGTAAGTTAAATATCGGGGTACATTCTCGAGTAACGTGTGGTAGGAACCACGAGATTACACGGATTTCCACAAGATTTCTGTGTTAATTTTGTATAATCCCGTGGTTTTATATGCAAATATCCACACAATACTTGAGTAAGTACATACCAAGTAGATGTTGGTGTGATTTAAGGGGGTTTTGGATAGAATGGACGCAAAAACTGCATATATCGACTTTAAAGATGGATTTGACATCGATTCTGAGAAAGATTGGTGTGATATTGTGAAAAACAGTGTGGCGATGGCTAATTCCGGTGGAGGAATCATATTGATCGGTGCCGGAGATGACGGTGTACCATCAGGATCTGATGTTACGCCTGTGCTTGACATCGACCCGGCTGTGCTGGCAGACATGATCGCAGCATATACTGGAGAGCGGTTCTCCGGTTTTAAGATCGCAGAGCTCGATAAAGAAGGGGTCAAGATAGCAGCGTTGCTGATCGAGAGTGTTTCGATCCCGATGGTCTTTATCAAGCCTGGCACGTATGATATCGATGATGGGGGTGGTGTGGGTGATGCGAGTGAGGGGAATGGGATGCAACAGACGGTGTTTGAAAGTGGTGCTGTGTATTTCAGGCACGGTGCGAGGAGCGAGCCGGGAAATCCCAGCGATATGACGAAGGTTGTTGGAAGAGAACTGGAAAAGCTCCATCGGTCATGGTTTGGTTGTATCGAAAAGGCTGACAAGACGCCTGCCCGGTATGTGATTCAGCCGGTTGAACCCATGATCGACGCGGCGCGTATGCCAAACCAATCCGAGTATGGGGTGGCAATACCGGATCGCACGTATCCGTACATACAAAAGGAGGTTATATGCCGCGTAAACGAGCGGTTAATTGGCAAAAAGCACATAACTGCACACGATACTCTGTGCGTTCGCAGAATTTACCAGATAGACGAATCAAAGCCCCAGTTCTATTACAAATCAAAATTTGCGTCGGCTCAGTACAGCGAAGATTTTGTTGACTGGCTGGTCGAGAGATATGAGGAGGATCCTCTATTCTTCGAAAAGACAAAAGATCAGTATAGGTCGCGATGAACGAGCTTTCGGGCACCAGTGCTGGTGAAGCCGGGGAGAATCATCTTACGTCCGTGGAATCGTTGTGATCGCAAATTCCGGGACTGCCTGCACCCTGAAAACGCGGAAGTAACCGGGACCACTCTCATTTCAGATGTCCCGGCGTTCTGCGCCCCACACGCTCCCAACCACTATATATACCGGATTCACCGGCTTAAACGCGGTCTCGCCTGCAAGCTCATATCCCCTCGAGACCTGGACATGAACCACTTCCTCAAATATCCCGAGCGACTTCATGCACCCGATGATCCGCGCCGTAGTCTCAATTCTTGCGGCGTTTACCACCACCTGCCCCCGGACTCGGGTGCAAAGAGCATGTAACACATCTTCGATGTTTCGGGTTCCGCCGACAAAAGCGCAGTCGAGCGGGGGCAGGTCTGCAATCGCCAGAGACGCTTCAGCATGGATGAGTGTAACCTGCTCCCGGATTCCTGCAGCATCGAAGTTGCGCTCTGCCTCAGCGATGGCTTCATCCCGGATGTCGATTGCATGAATCGTGTCTGCGAAGGCGGATGCTACGATCGAGACTGCACCTGTGCCGCAGCCAACGTCGCAGAAGACATCGCCGGGGGCAAGGTTTAATTTGGAGATCGCAATCGCGAGGATCTCTGGTTTGGTTGGGCTTGCTGATAGCATAGTGAATCATTGTCCGTATTTTTCAGTGTCGTGAGCGTTTCAATCCCGGGTGGGTGTTTGGCTGAGGTGGAAAATCACGAGATTGGCACAAGAAGATGGTAGTGCATACAAGATATTGGTGATGTGTTTCGCATTTTATATCCCGCCGACTTTTAGCAGCACCTTACCACTCAATGTGAGTGTGATCTGCTTGTTCCTACCATCCGGCGTGATCTCGACCGCCTGCATATCAGCAAGTTTTGCGCAACTGCGTGAGATTGTACTCTCTGATATACCGAGCCGTGATGCAATCGCCGTGAGCGTCGTGGGTCCGTTTTCGAGGATGTCGCCTAATATCTGTCGCACCTTTACATCAGGCGTGCGAACGATGTGCGGCAGTTTGATCTCGCGGAGTTCACGGTCGATGTCGCTAAAGTTCGTGGTTTTGTAGACCAGTTCCGAT
>JAUVEF010000185.1 GCA_030594905.1 Methanosarcinales archaeon | reverse complement strand
GCGATCACTGGTATGCGCCTTTCGGTAGCATGCCCTGCCGGATACACGCCGGATCCGGCTATGGTTGGGCGTGCCAGAGAACTTGGTGGTGATGTCGTGGTCACGCACGATCCTGTAGTGGCTGCGTCAGGGGCTGACGTGATCTACACCGATGTCTGGGTCTCGATGGGCGATGAAGATGAAGAACAAGAGCGTTTACGTGATTTCGATGGTTTCCAGGTAAATGACGCTCTTTTAAATCATGCAAGTCCTGATTGCATCGTGCTCCACTGCTTGCCAGCACATCGTGGTCAGGAGATTACGGGCGAAGTGTTGTACGGCGTGCATTCTGCTGTGTTGGATCAGGCAGAGAACAGACTGCATGTCCAGAAGGCGTTGCTGGTGATGCTAATGGCGGGGTGGTGAGTCATCCGGTTTCCAGGTCTCCCGGTCTCCACTGTTCTTGATTCCGGGGCAACCCCCTGAATGGGGTCTATCCGCATTATCCGAGGTCTGACCGGTTTATTTTGTGGGATTGTATAATAGAGATTTACCGGGAATAATACCATGATATCATCAGGTGTAGCTGTATGTTGTAACATAGTTGCAATAGTTATATTATTTGGGTTTTTATTTTTTTTAAAAAACATAAAAGAATGTCGCTGGTATTTACAGCAATATGATTCTTCCCGTATATCTGCTTGTTATTTGGCATACTGTTTGCCCTAATATTCTTATCTATGGGGGATGGGTATGAATCGGGGATTAGGGGGGGTTGTGCTGCCATCGTGCTCGTCCCGATAGTCGCACTCGTTGGATCTCTTCTCTTCGTATCAGAAATGAAGAAGCAATCAAAACACTGGCTATTAGGAATTCCGCTTTGCATTGTATTCCTGTCAATCTCGATTGTCTCGCTGCCACGCCTAATTTACACAATTTTTTTGACAGTGGTATCCAGCCCATTTCCAGACGTAGATCACATTTTGGAGATTCTGTCGGTGCTGCTGGCACCTTGCGCTGCGCTGTTCCTCCAATCAGTGCCTGCAAAACAGAGAGGACTTGTAAAATTACCAACGATTGTTGTAGTAATCATGAGTGCCTGCACAATTGTCGGCTATTGTTTTGGGATGGCTCTAAATGATATAATTATGTTTATTCATCCAATTATAGGCATTTGTATATTGTTAGTTGCAATAAAAATAGATCAATGATACTAATGGCAAGTCTTCAATATCTTCTGAACGTCTAATTAAATAATATAGTGGAAATAAATAGAGTAAATACCACATAAGTGACGACTGGAAACATAGACCTGTGGCTGACAAAAATAATTGACATCGCGCCTATATACTCTCCCGCTCCACAACCTCCCCATCAGTGAGCCAGATCACCCGATCCACAATATCCGCATCCTCTAGCTCATGCGTGACCATCAGGATCGTCTGCCCGATCTCCTGATTCAGCGCCCGAAACAGCTCAAGAATCTGCCTCGACGAGACGCTATCCAGATTTGCGGTCGGCTCATCAGCAAAGAGAATCTTTGGCTTATTGATGAGCGCCCGCGCAATCGCAACCCGCTGCTGCTCGCCGCCTGACATCTCCTTGGGGCGGTGGTCTGCCCGCTCAGCAAGCCCGACCTTCTCGAGCGCATTCATCCCCTTTGCGACACATTCATCCTGCGACAACCCGAGAGCCATCGCCGGCAGGTACACGTTCTCAAGTGCTGTCAGTTCAGGCAGGATCGCGTACTCCTGGAAGACGTAACCAAACTTCTCGAGCCGAAACCTCGTCTGTTCGGACCCTGATAGCCCTGAGATCTCTGCCCCATCGATCGTAATCTCGCCTTCGGTCGGCGTGTCAAGAAGCCCTAACTGGTGCAAGAGTGTCGATTTCCCGCTCCCGCTCTTGCCCATGATCGCTGCAAACTCACCCCGCTTGATATCAAGCGTCACCCTGTTGAGCGCGGACACCTGCATCGTTCCCATGGTGTAGGTTCGTGAGAGGTTTTTTGTCGCAATTATCGTGTCTTGTTCCATACTCGTCATTTCAATCACCCCAGATCGCATCAAGGATCGTTTCACGCACCGACTGCCACGATGGAAGGAAACCTGCTATTGCAGCAGATATAATCAACCCCCCACTCCTCATAATGGCAGTTTTCTGCTCGATTAAAAGTGTTACATCCCCCATGGGAAATACCATTGGATGCTTGATGAAATAGGGCACCAGTATGGCAAACATGATCAACAGTCCGGCAATACAACCGCATACTGCATAAAATACCGCCTGGAATACATACGACCGGACGATTATCGATTCCTTGATCCCGATCGCCCGCAGGATCCCCATCTGCCTTCGTTTGCTCACTGTACTGACGTAGATCACGATGAATATGGTGACACCTGCAACAAAGAATCCAATAGCTCCGGTGAGTGTATTCAGCACATCAAAACTCTGTGTGAGGGTGGCGACTATCCCTGCATACACCGTCCATGGTTTGATATCTTCATGGACGCCCAGCTCAACGAACTGGTTCAGAAATCTATCCTCTTCGCCCTTCGTATCAGTCTTTACAAGAATCTGGGACGCCATATCGCGGATTCCGAGCACTGATTCAATCTCCTTCTCGGTTACGTACGCCATCTGATTCGACTGGATGAAGTTCGTATCAAAGATCCCTTTCACCCGGTACTCCCGCCTGACCCCGTTTGTGAATGCAACCTCCACGGTGTCGCCGACCACAACGCCGCCGAGCGATATGTGTTCGAGACTTCCTCCGTGCCCACCCGCGATCTCTTTTCCGATGATGATCTCTCTCTTATCGTATTTGCTCAGATACTCCCCCGCAATCATCATATTGGGAACCATAGAGACCGTTCGCTCATCATCAGGATCGACCGCACGGATGCTCCATGCGCCGCTCTGCTCTTCGTAGGCGATGGTTGCACCAGTGACGTACTGCGCAGAGGTGCCTATAACTCCCGGTACATTGATTATCTTCTTCACAACCGAGTCAGGGTTCTTGATATACACCGCATCATCCTTCGGTTCGATCACGATGTTGCTGTAAAGGGTATCGATCACCTGTTTCTCGGTGGCGTCACCCATCCCGTCAAAGACCGAGGTCGTGAACATGAGGTTCACGAAGGCGAGCGCCATTATGAGGACTGTGAGTGCAGATGTGCCTTTGTTGCCTTTTGCGATGGATTTGTAGGCGAGGAAGGCTGAAACCTTGA
>JAUVEF010000065.1 GCA_030594905.1 Methanosarcinales archaeon | reverse complement strand
CCGCCCATCATCTGGTCAACCTCTGCGCACCCGAGACTGATCCTGCCGACCTCCTTCCGCCGCTCAAGGATGGCGTCTCCGGTCTCAAATCCTCCGATATCAGCAGATCTGCGGGCGGCAGCAATGATCTTGAAAGCCGTGGACTCCCCGATTTCGGCAGTGTTCGCAAGTTCGGATGGTGATGCAACCGCAATCGCCTCGATTGAACTGAATCCTGCATCACTCAGTTTCTCGGCAGTCGCAGGACCGATTCCCGGAAGTTCTTCAATGGATATTTCGTTTGTAGTCATTGATCAAACTGTCTTCCGTGGTGTATTAATCGTTTAGCATTAGCGGGGTGAAAGTGAAATTTGATCTGGAATGTCTGGTAGCCCGATGCCGCTCTTAACGCATTTTACCCTGCAAGTCAGCAACCGCGCTATGTTGCAGAAGGTGGCTGCACAGCACTCAACACGTCATCTGCACCATACCGCAGCTTGATCGTGCGGCTTCTGCCGTGCATGCCAGCAGTCGGAAAATCGGTGTCGATCAGTCGCAGGGACACGAGTTTGTTTAACATCGTGTGGAATTTCGTGTATCCAAGCCCCACCGATTCGTGAAATGCAGTATACACATCGCCCGCTGTTGATGTGCCTTTTTTTGCAAGAATTGCAAGAATTGCACGCTCTCCATCGCTAAGCGACGATATTATTCGTGAAAGGTGCAGTATCCGTGATTTTCTGTACGCAAAATGCACATCATCTGCTAAAATAGTCATGCTCGCTCTTTGCTCGGCGCCAAGACCTGATCGCTTTAGTAGATCAATCCCAACTCTGAGATCTCCTGCATCTGATGTGTAATCGGCAATAACGTCGATAGTGTCGTCCGAAATCACCCCATCGTAGAATCCAAGCCTTGCACGATCACGCAGGATGCTCGTAAGCTCATCCCATGCATATACCGGGAACAGGATCTCTTCTGGCAGGAAGATCGAGCCGACCTTCGGATCAAAGACATAATTCATGCGATCATCGCTTAGAATCGCGATCACGCTGATCTTAGTCCCGGGATGAGTTTCATGAGCACGTAATAGTGAGTATAGTACATTATCCACCTCTTTTTCGTAGAACAAATAATTTATATCATCGAGTGCTACGATCAGAATCTTCTCATTCTGGATAAGGTATTTTGCAATCTCATCGAGTATTTTCCTGAACGAAACTCCAGAGGAGGGCGGCGCATGACCAATCAGCTTGTGGAAGATGCTTGAAAATATCGTATACCGGGTCTGGTTTGCCTGACAGTTGACATGCACAGTGATCACGCCCGGCGCATGTTCGCCCAGTTCCTCAAACGCCTTCTTCACTGCCGTAGTCTTTCCGGTACCGGGCGGACCCACGCACATCAGATCAAGCGGGCGCATCCCCTGCATCGCGGGGCGCACCCCGAACATAAGCGATCTTAATTGCGAATCCCGGTGCGCAAAATGCTCTGGAATGTGATCGAATTCAAAGATTTCGCCCCGCCTGAACAGCGTTTGATCCCACATCAGCGTTTTCCCGGGCATGGTTATGCTATTTCGAGGGAGATATTAATAATGGTTTGCTGTATGCGGTGCGCCGTGTGATATGTTAAATAACATCACAGATACCATAGACCATAATGACCGGGATAACAGATCGAGATCGCGCCCTGCTCGAGGTGGGAATCAAGCTTGGCGCCATGTATCACCAGTTTACTGGCTCTCCTGTCAATCCGGATACCGCAGGGAGCCTTGCGCAGGCAATCGAGGACAGTATATCATTACAGCCGTATGTGCGGGAGATTTCAGTGTCCATCGATCAGGAAATGGTTAAGAAACGGTTGAACGATTTTGGATACTGCGAACTGGACGGAAGAATGCTTACGGTGACTGCGATCGTTGAATTTGGTACTGTGGTTGTGTATGCTGGCATGAAATATGACGAGGATGCGGATTATCCAATGATGTTTGTGCAGCGAATCGAGGTGAGATGATTGGCATGCACGGGATGTGCGCTTCTGTGCGAGGATATTGATGTGCATGATGGCGAGGTGCGACATGCGTGCCGGATCGGGTCTGCACACATCCTGAGCAGGCGGCAGATCGATCCGATGGTGGATCATGAGGTCGTGAGTATCGATGATGCGATCGGGCGCGCTGCCGCCTTGCTTTCGGACGCAGAACGACCGATGTTTCTTGGATTTGGCAATTCAGTCACAGAAACACAAGAAACTGGCATTCGGCTGGCAGAGAAGATCGGGGCAGGCATCGATACATGCTCGCCCCACGCTTGCCTCATCGACGACATCGTTCACAGCCGGGTCAAGACATGCACGTTGCCAGAGGTGCGGGACCTGGCAGACGTGATCCTGTTCTGGGGCGCAGATCCAATGAACACGCACCCGCGCCTGCTGTCAGGATATGCGTACTATCCACGTGGCAAGAACCGGCAGCATGGCTGGGAGGAGGATCGCACCGCGATCGCGATCGATGTTCGTAGATCGCACACCGCAAGCATCTGCAAAGGTGTGCACGAGATCGTTTTGGGTCACGAGGTGGAATTTGTGGACGCGCTTATGCTTGCACTCCGAAACAAAGTTCCAAAGACGGTATATGACAGCAAACAGATCCTGAAACTTGCAGGCACGCTTAAGAAGGCTGAGTTTGGCATCATCTTTGCAGGACCCGGGCTGGTAGAATCGGTGCCGCGCGATGCGATCATCCGACTGATGGCGGCACTGAATGAGTTTTCAGATTTCCGAATTCTCCCGCTGCATTCTCCGTACAACCTGCGGTCGATTGCTGCTGTAAAGACAGCCGCCACTGTTACCACCACTAACACTAATACTACTGCTGACGTCACCACTGGCGCTACTACCAACATCACCACTAATACTAATACAGATACTGCCACTGCGTGTGAGCATCAAGGAGTCGACACCTCGACCTCAAAACCCACTCTTGACAGTCTGCTCGAGGCTGACTGCCTGCTCTGCGTCGGCTTTGACCTTGTAAGCTCACTGCCAAAGGCATGCGATATCGACGCCAGTATAATCGTGATCGATCCAAACGAGACCCTGACTGCAAGTTGCGCCGATGTTGTGATTCCCTGTGCGGCAGGTGGCGTTGACATAGCGGGCACTGCAATGAGGCTGGACGGCATAGAAATCGATCTCCCGTGCACCACCATGGAAACGGGGCAGGCTGGTGCCAACATGTGGGCGGGTACACCGGCGCGGATGTCTGATGCGAGCATCATGAACCGGCTGCTCGAGGCGGTGTGATATGCCGGGAATCAAGATTGATCAGTTTCTTGCCGCGCCTGAACGTGAAATTGTGATCATTGGATACCAGGATATCTTCCAGACCGAGGCAGCACTGAAACACGGGAAGTTCAGCAAGGAGTATCAAGACTTATCCGCAGTTATCCTGCTTGATCCGGCTGACTTGAAGAAAATTGATGCTGGCGATGGCGACCCTGTAAAGATAAGCAACGAATACGGCATTGTTGTCGCTCTGGCGAAGAAATCGGAGGGCGACACGAAGCATGATGTCAGGGCAAATGAAGGGCATCAAGGACATCCCGGAGTTGGATACATGCCTGCAAGTGTGTGGCTGAATATTCTTGGAAGCAAACCTGTGTCTGCGAAGGTAAGCAGGTCGCAGCAGAAGATATCCACGGTTGGCGAGTTGATCCCCGGGTTTTAAGGTTTGAAAGTTAAAAATTGACGGCAGCAGGCAAGCCGGGCAAGGCCCCTGCAAAGAATATCCGAAATACCAGAGAACGCAACATTTGAGACAATGATTGAGATCAAAGACTTATCCAGGGACTGGAAGGAATTTTCGCTCCGCGTTGATCTACACGTCAAAAAAGGAGAGTATTTTGTAATTTTGGGACCGACAGCCTCTGGAAAGACGCTGCTGCTTGAATTGATCGCTGGTTTTTATTACCCTGATGGTGGCGGCATTGCAATCGATGGAAGAGATGTCACCGACCTTCCGCCAGAAAAGAGGGATGTCGGATTTGTTTATCAGGATTACTCACTCTTTCCGCATTTAAATGTGGAAGAAAACATAGAATTCAGCTTAAAACTCAAAAAAATTCCCATCGATGAGCGGCAGCAGAAAGCGGAAGCAATCATGGAGCTTCTGGGCATATCCCATCTGGCGCATCGTTATTCGATCACGCTCTCAGGCGGAGAGCAGCAGCGGGTTGCGCTCGCGCGGGCAGTCGTTGCAAAGCCGCGAACGTTTCTCCTTGACGAGCCGCTCAGTGCGCTTGACAACCGGACGCAGAACATGCTCCGGGATGAACTCAAGCGGATCCACCACGAGGCAGGGCTGACTACGATCCATGTCACCCACGACCAGACCGAGGCGATGGTGCTTGCGGATCGTATCGGCGTAATGATAGGCGGCACAATCGTGCAGGTAGGAACGCCGGAGGAGGTTTTCAGCAAGCCGGTTTCAGATGAGATCGCAAGCTTTGTGGGCGTCGAGAACATCCTCGATGGCAGGGTTGTGTCAAACACAAACGATCTTGCGACCATCGATGCTGGCGGCGGATGCATGATCGATGCGGTGTCGGGTTGCACCGAAGGTGACGCGGTCCGCATCTGCCTCCGCCCGGAGGATGTTACGATCGCGCTAGATAATGATTCGGACCGGAAGAGCAGCGCACGGAACTGTTTTTCTGGCAAAGTCACCCGGATCACGCCGTTTGGCGCGATGGTTCGCCTCAGAATCGATTGCGGGTTTCCGCTCATGGTCCTGATAACGAAGCGATCGGCAAACGAGCTTGGACTCGGTGTTGGTTTGGGGATAGTCGCTTCGTTTAAAGCAACCGCAGTCCACCTTATAAAAGCGTGAGACGAAGGCGCGGAAAGGGGAATGGGCAGCCGCCCCGACCACAAGAGATATAAATAGTAAATGCCAAAGCAACGTACGTAATCCAAATATGATGGGATAATGAGGGTGATGAAGCCTCTTTCACACGGTTGGCGACAACCACCTTCACCGATCGGCGACGGATATCACGGTGCCACAAGTGAAGGCGTGTGACGGTGGCAAGATGGCTGTGCAAGTCATAATCACCAGACAACCGCGAAAGCGGTTCAACAACACGAAACAATACAACACAACAATACGGAGGTAAATAGACATGAACAAGAATATAATGATACCGCTTGTCGCGCTCATGATACTGGCTATGGTCGGTGCTGCGAGTGCGGATGAGATGACGACGGTGGATACGATCGAGGTCCGCGGCAATGTGGAATCTATCGCTGTTGGTGCTGGCACAAACGCTGTCCTTGAATGGAACGCCACCAATTTCGCTGCGTTCTGGTATGACCTGGATGACGATCTGCAAACTGAGACTCTCACGCTTGCAGCTGGCACAATAAGCGCGGACGACCGGACCATCGATGAGGACAATTTGACCTACACCACAGTACCAGTGTATCAGCAATACGAACTTAATGAGGCAGGCATGATTCTGGAAAGCGGTGTTGATAACAGGGCCGGATACTTCATTGAAGGCTGGATGGCAGAGAAGTATGTGGCAATCGACGGCAATGCAGACAAACTCGCAAAACTCCTGGTCGAGTTTGAGGACGATGACAAGAAGACGCTGTCAACAGGCGAAGCTTGGGATCTTGGCGGAGGATTCAGTCTTACTGTACAGCAGATCGACCTTGAAGGAGAGAAGTGCTGGCTAACGCTGGAAAAGGATGGCAAGGAACTGGATAGTGAAGTCGTTTCAACCGGTGCAGCGGCTGATACCAAGAACGATTCGGTGTACACGTATACAGCGGACCTCGCTGGAGAAGACGACGTTCCTGTGTTCCACTGCTTTGTGGACGCTGTGTTCAGAGGAACCGATACCAACATCGTGCAGCTCATGTATGTGTTCCTGACTGATGATGATGTCCTTGAGATTGAGGTCAATGAGCAATATGGTGCAATGGAAGTGGTGACTGCGAACTCAAACCAGATCGTTGTTAGAAACGATGAGGACACCCTTGATGTGGATGCCGACACCACCGAACTGATCATGGGCAACATGTACTTCAAGACCGCAGACAATGATCTGCCTGATGGTGATGGTGCAGCCAGGTTCTACCCAATGGTTGAGTACACCATCGGCGGCGTCCCAGCAGACGTTGACGATGAGATCGCAACTCCAGAGCCAACCGAAGCCGAACCTGCCGACGGAAATGTGAGTGACGGCGAGGGTGAAGGCGAAGGCGCGGACGGCGAAGGCGCGGACGGCGAAGGCGAAGTTGTGGCGAACGCAACGGCAACAGCCGAAGTAACCGAGACTGATGAGCCAGAGGCTGAAGAGACTGCAACCCCGGAGAAGACTCCGGGCTTTGAGGCAGTCTTTGCAATCTCAGGACTGCTCGCAATCGCATATCTCGTGCTGAGACAGCGAGACTGAACGTACATGAGCGAAGGGAGATATCCTCCCTTCCGTTCTTTCTTTTTTGAAAACAAGAAAATATTGGGAGTTTATAATTACTAAACACGAGTCTATGGAATCCATGTAAAAAGAAGTGCACGTATTAGCCGCTCAGTATCGCCCCCATCATCAGGGGACTGCCCGAGACCGCTGTGCCAATGTCTCGCCAGCACCACCAGGATCTGCTTATG
>JAUVEF010000117.1 GCA_030594905.1 Methanosarcinales archaeon | reverse complement strand
CAGCGATCAGAGCAACCATAATCCGTCTATTTTGCACCGGAACCACCGCTCATAAAATTCCTAATATAGTACCTGACCCCGACTGCCAGAAGCGCAAGAAGCATGATCAGCACAATCGGGATTATGTACGGCTTTATCTTCTCGACCCCTGGTATCAGCGGTGCAATCGTGACCATCGCGGTCATGGACTCGGATATCTTCGACTTTCCGCCAGAATCCTTGAACCTGATCTCAGTATCGATTCCATAAGGCTTTATTGTTGCACCGGAATCCGTGTCGAGTACGAATACTGCGGTCGCACTCCCGCCCGGTTCGAGCGTCCCGAGATACGCCTGATCGTCGGTGCTGCTGAATGGATCTGTCACGCTGATCCGTGCCACCGCATCCACCGCTGCCTCCTCGCCAGTGTTCTGATAAGTTATGGAAAGCACTCGGTCATCCTCGCCTGCCTGAAGATCGGATGAAACGTCTGTGATCTCGAAATCAGCCAGTCTCTTGACCGATAGGTAGAGTATCTGCGTCTGGTTGAGCATATCGTACCAGAGGTTCACATCCGCCCTGTTTTCGCTGACATTACCGCTCACATGCACGTTCTTCTGATATATGTAACTCGTGGCAAAGATCAGTGGATAGATGCCGGCAGGAGCGTTCTCATCGATCTCGATGTTGAAACTGACCGTCTCGCTTACGCCCTCGCTTCCACGGATTGAGCCAACCTGCTGCGGTCCGGACTTGACATTGATTGGAACCCCGTCCGGAGTGACAAGGATTGCTGTTATCCCGATCGCATTCACCTGCTGGAGTTCGTATCCAAGCTCCATCTCTGCAAGATCGATCTCGTCGTCGCCTTCAGGCATCCGGTCGGACTCAAATCCAAGAACGACGCCGCGGTTGACGAGATCGATTGCAAGCGTTACATCGTCACCGCGACCAAACTCGTTGTCGCCAACGATCGACGCGGTGATGTTTGGCTTGCCGTAGATGTCATAGAAGTTCTTGGAGAACGTGAAGCCCGGCGAGAGGTCGTCTGGTAAGCCCGCGGCGGATGTGGGTGTGGCAAGCGTTGTGAGTGCCGCGATTAGTAGTAGTGCTGCGAGTATTGTCTTATTCTTGTTCATAGTTTGTCCTACTGTTAATTGTAGTATTTTGATTATATGTTTCATCATGAATTCAAATCATTCCCCTCTCCGCGCCCTCCTCGTCTCACGCCACTCATCCAGCCACACCACGAGCACCGGAAATACAAAGAAACTTGCGATCAGCGCGAGCAGCACATCGATCACGGTCACGATTCCGAAGTTCCGGTTCAGCGAGAACGGCGATGCAATCAGTGCCGAGAATCCTGCGAGCGTTGTACATCCGGATGCCAGTATCGCAGTCCCGATCTTACCGGTGGACACCCGGATTGCATCGATCGGAACAAGTCCGTTCTCCCGCTCCTCGAAGTACCGCTCCATCATCATCACAGCATATTCAGATCCGATGCCGAGGATCAGCGCGCCGAGCGTTGCTGTCATCGGCGTGTAATCCATGCCGAGTGCGTACATGACGCCCCCTGACCAGCCGATGACAAGGGTCATGGTGAGTACAGGGATTATTGCTTTCAGCCAGTCACGATAGAGCAGGAATAGCCCGCCGAGGATCAGGGTAAGACCTATAAACGTCATCATCCTCCTTCCTGTCGTGAGTGCTTCAAACACAGTGGTCAGCGCAACCGGGTTTCCTGTTATCGTAACGGTGACACCCGGTGGAGGGTGCGTCCATCGGACATCATCCTTAACCAGTCTGGTCAGTCGATCGACCCTTGGCAGCCCAAGCCCTGACATCGCATCCCCAATGCCGAGATTGATAAGCGCGGTGTTACCCCCGTAGATATACCGATCTTTAGTTCTCTCTGGCATCGATTCCAGGATCCCATCCACTCCCGCAGCATCCTCCGGAAGAACTCCCTGGTTCGTCATCTTCATCGGACCTACGATGCTATCTGCGCTGAAGATATACGGATGTGATTCAACCTCGTGCGCAGCAAATCGATCCATCCATTCAAGCACGGATGGATCAGCCACGTCATCTGCTTTCACGATCAGATTCAACTGGTCGATGCCGCCAAGAACCATGATCATGTGGTCGATATCGATAAGCGCGGGCATATCAGGAGGCATGAACTCCTTCACATCGGTCTCGATCCCGATCATTGTATCCGCATACAGTCCTGCAAAGCAGAGCGATCCTGCAACACCGAGAACGAGCAGGGGATTACGCGCAGACCAGACCGCAATACTGCCGAATATTTGCTCGGCTGCACCATCCACATTTTTATTAATCGTTCGCTCATTCTTCTGTTTGCGGTTCTGACTGTTGTTTTTGTTCCGGTGCAGCGAGTAGATCACCGTAATTCCGATGAACAGCGCAGAAAAAAAGCAGCAGACGATCCCGATCAGACAAAGTAGCCCGAAATCCCGGATCATCGGCACCGTTGAGGTGGATAGGCTCACAAATCCAAGCCCGGTGATGATCACGGCGATCATAACAGCCGGTGCGGTGTGCCGTACCGTTTCTGAGACCGCTTTCTTCACATCCTTACTTCTTGCGAATTCCTCTTCGATGCGGTTGTGGAACTGGATTGCATAATCGATGCCAAGTCCGATCAGAATCGGAAAAGCAGACAGCGAGACTATCGTAAGTGGTATACCAAGAAATCCCATCGCGCCAAACGTCCAGACGATCCCGATGATGACTATCGGGAGTGGAAGCAGCCTCCACCGGGCATGTCTGAATGCGATGAATAGCACCACCACCATCAACAGTGACGCTATCAGAAGGAGCGGACCCATACTCGATTTCATCTCATCCTGCATGGCTACATAGAACGCTGGTTCGCCGGTGACGAGGACCTTGTATCCCGGTGGAAACGATGCCAGTTCCACCACGTCCTCGACATCGGCAAGGAGATCGATCATCTCTGGATCGGTGAGGCGTGCCGGCATGGTGACATATACCGCAGTATGCCGTGTATCAGGCAGTACGATCTCGCGCTGATGTTCTGGTATCGAATCGATGAGCGATCTGACCGCGCTCTGATCATCAGGAATCCTGTCACGCCCTGATCCTCTGAGATTTGCCTGACGCACCATGCTTGCAAGATTAACAACCTCCACAACATTTTTTGTTCCGGAAATGCCAGTATCCAAACGATCGATGGCATGCAAGACCTCAGGCGCGGTCACATCTCCACTTTCGACCATGACCACAATCGCTAACGTTCCGAAGTACTGCCGGTACAGCAGGTCAAAGTCCTGATAAAGGCGGGATTCCTTTTCCACGAACGTTTCGATGCCTGATGCCATCTCGATTCGCTGTGCACCGGCGAATGAGAGGAGTACGAGAATGGCTGCAACAGCGAGTATCGAGATTGTGTTCTTCTCGATGAAAATCCCGATTTTCTCAAACACATCCTTGGTCGAGATATCAGTTACCCCCTGTCTTTTCATCCACCTCTACAGACACTGATGCATCCCACTCAGTCTCAACAAAGTGTTTGAATATCGATACACTCCCTTCTCCATTCGTATAGATTGCCATAAGATCGCACATGCCGACATTCACGTTCTCGCTCATGATTGCAATCAATACCTCCATCCCATCAACGATCAGTATGCCGCCACTCGCGGTTGATTTATCCGCTGGAAATGCTCTTATCTGTGCTCCAGGGATTTCCTTTGCGATATCATCAAGTTCTTTGTTGAGCGAGCCAGTTACCCGAACGGTGACGTCCTCTTCGATTTTATTGATTATTTCACCTTTTATATTCTCAAAAACCGGGTACGTCTTTGCAATCTCGTGAAACGATGGATAAGACGCAGCAAAGATGATATCCGCCTGTGCACCCCGGATCATCTCGATAATTTTGTCGCTTACGTTTTTAACTCCGTTTATTGTCCATATTGCCTCTTCTCGCGCTTCTATCTTCTGTGTTTGATAAAATTCTTTGAGCGAGGCAAGTGCGTTTTCGCTTTCAGCTATAAAGTTATCTTTCAGTTTTCCGAGGGCAATCTCCGGAGAAACCGCCCGGTATCTCATCGGTTTGGAGGACTGGACCTCGACGATCCCCCATTCTTCAAGCCTATTTAGCGCACCATACACCGCAGAACGCGGAATCCCTGAGACCAGATGGATGTCTGATGCGGTTCCGCTCCTGATCTTTACAAGTGCGGTGTACACCTTTGCCTCGTACTCGGTGAGCCCGAGATCACGCAGGGATTCGACAGCGGTCTTCATGAGGTCTTATCTGTTGCATTGCTTTAAATATGTTTTGATTTGATTAACTTAGGTGTTGTTTTCATAATACTTACAGAAGTAGTATAAGCCAACTCAAGAACCGCCCATCCCACCTCGCCTGTTACCAGTTAACCACCCAAACACCCGATGCAAAAACAAAAGAATCCGGTACTTGATCGGCAGCGCCTTTGACATAATCTTCCGTCTGGATAGCGCATCCCTAAAAAACCGCGTTTTCTCTCCACTCTCGATTAGCTCCCGAAAGGTCTCGTGATCCATGAAGAATGCA
>JAUVEF010000143.1 GCA_030594905.1 Methanosarcinales archaeon | reverse complement strand
TCGTTGTTTCATCCGAGGCGTACTTTGTTATGTTCACCTCTGTCGTCGTTGCCAGCGCAGGCACCGCCGAGCCAATCACTGCAATGCATAGCAGCATTGTTAATATTGTATATTTTTTCATTTTTGTTTACCTCCTTTCGAGTCGCCATCGTATCTGGCGAATCATGGTGTCCATGAAAGAACTGGCATAAATAGATTTCGGTTTGTGATGGGCAAAGTCAAAGTATACTGATTGACTCACAATGCGATTTGTGGCGACGTCCTGAATTTCACGATTGGGTCGCCAAACTCCGGATCGCCTGCAGGTTATTAGGGGCGCCCGCCCCGGTCTATGAATTGTGGAACCAGGATCACAATCATGTTTCAACTATATCTGTTTAGCACCCCCACTCTGGTTTGGCAAAACAACCGATGTCGTGTTATGAAAGCCAACGAACTGCCCGGGATCCATGCAGATCTCGCCACAAGTGTCCCACCCGAGAGTCGGGATATCGCTGAGCACGTCCTTGAACTGGCGGCCCACACTCATGGAGAACTCATCGCCCAGAATCACCCTGCATGCGCAGTCGAAGATGATTGCGCATGCAAGCTTCACGTTCCTACCAAGCGTCTGGTTGAAGATGGCTGATGCAAGTGCCGTTGTCCTCCCGCCCAGTCTGACAACCCCGTCGATCAGGAGAATTGCAGACAGGTTCGAAAACCCCTCCATTTCAACTGGAAACTGGTTTGCAACAGTCATCACCGCAAGCTCCGGATCCGCTTTCATGTCCCGGGCAATCGCTGCCCGCAAACCTGATATCATCTGATGCGATCAAGCCGACAGCAACGCTACCAGTCTCCACACTCTCCTCGGTAAACTCGCCCGCAGAAGATGAGCAGATCCGGGGCGTGACCACGGAGCAAAGATCAAAAAGGACCAGAAATCCACCGATACACATGGGGCACCTCCTGATGCACATAAAAGAACACATCAACGAGGTTAAACCGCTTGATATGGAATGCGAGGCTGCGGCAATCATCGCAGATGCCGAATCAAAGCTCGATGCATACGAAGTTGCGTTTGCCCAACCGGTGGCAGACACAAGAAAAATGCGCGTAATCACATTAGAGGTATGCGTATCAGGCAACCTTTGCGGAACTTGTGACCACCAAAAAACAGATTGATGAATGCGTTTTCCTCTCCACTCCCCTTAATTCCGCGGTTCACTTCCTGATCGCAGCCTCGACAAACCCTTTGAAGAGCGGTGCAGGTTTTTCAGGTCTTGATTTGAACTCCGGGTGGAACTGGCATCCGATAAAGAATCTGTGCGAAGGAATCTCGGCGATCTCCATCCGGTTCATGTTTTTCCCGGAGAAAACCATGCCTTTTGACTCAATCTCATCAATGTACGCAGGATTCACCTCGTACCGGTGTCTGTGTCGCTCTACGATCTCCAGGTTGCCGTACAGCCTGTTTGCAAGCGACCCTTTGACAAGCACTGCATCATAATTCCCAAGACGCATACTTCCCCCCATATCAAGGACGTCATGCTGCTCCGGAAGCAGATCAATCACCGGATGTGGGGTATCCCCGAATTCTGAGCTGTTTGCGTTCTGCCATCCGATCACATTCCTTGCAAACTCGATCACCGCAAGCTGCATGCCAAGACATAGCCCGAGAAACGGCACATCGTTTGTTCTGGCGTATTCGATCGCACAAATCTTCCCTTCGACCCCGCGTTCGCCAAAACCACCCGGGACAAGTATGCCATCGAACCCTTGAAGAGACTCTTGAACCTGCTCCGGCGTGCCTTCCAGGTTATCCGCGTCGATCCATCTGATATCGACCCTGCATCCACACGCGATCCCTGCATGTTTGAGCGATTCCATGATGCTTGTGTAAGCATCCCGGAGGTCGATATATTTCCCGACAACGGCGATGGATATGTGATTCCCCCCCTCATCAGTCATTTCCATCCGTTCAACCAGTTCTTTCCACCCGGACTGGCTATCACTTGCTTTCAGTTCAAGTTTGTCCATGAGATATTCGGATAGCCCTTCTTCCTCAAAGATCAGCGGAACACGGTAGATATCCTTAACGTCCGGGGCGCTTATGACTGCGTTAACCGGAACATCACAGAAGAGAGCGATTTTTTCCTTTGCCGCGGCTGGCAGCTTGGATGCACATCGCGCAACGATGAGGTTTGGATAGAGGCCAAGTTCCCTTAGTTCCTTTACCGAGTGCTGGGTCGGCTTGGTCTTCTGCTCGCCCTGGGCATCGACCGGGACGAGCGTCACATGGACGAGCGCAAGATCGTGCGCCGCCTCCTCTCGCTGCATCTGCCTTGCCGCCTCCAGAAACGGCATCGACTCGATATCTCCAACCGTGCCGCCGATCTCGATCATGCACACATCTGCTCCGCTTGCCTCTGCCACGCTCCGAACTCGTTCCTTGATCTCGTTTATCACATGCGGGATGATCTGCACAGTGCTTCCGAGATAATCGCCGCGCCGTTCTTTCTCGATTACCGCCTTGTACACCTTCCCCGTGGTTATGTTGTGGTCACCGGTAAGTTCGGTGTCAAGAAACCGCTCGTAGTTGCCAAGGTCGAGATCGACCTCGCCTCCGTCCTTCAATACAAAGACCTCGCCATGCTGAAACGGGCTCATGGTTCCTGCATCGATATTGATATAGGGATCGATCTTGATCGCTGTTACCTCATATCCGTTGCATTTCAGGATTCTTCCGATGGATGAGGTGGTGATGCCTTTTCCAAGACCGCTCATGACCCCGCCGGTGACGATGACGTATTTCATGATGCACAATGGGGGCCAAGTGTGTTAAAATATTTGTGCGGTATACCTGACTGCGGCTTTTATCATATAGCTTTTAAAATAGAAATGTATTCATCTCTTGTCATCCCGACTGTTCTCATGTTGTTCTTTATGATGGTGACCGGGATTTCTTCGTATTTTGGAATGACCACCGCTCTTCTTGCATTTTTATGATGGACTACTAAATGGTCGCCTTTCTGTCTGACAAAAATACACCCGTATTTTTCGAATATTTTAACCTGCGTCTGCCAATTTGTTGGCTTTATTTTCATTACAAGGCTCCGACAGGAATTGATAGTTCTTCGAATCCCACGATCCTCTTCTCTGTTTGCAGCACATCATCCGCTACAAAATAACCGGCGTCTGCCAAAAAATCTTTTAGCGTGCCAAGTTTGGATGTTTCTTCCAGTTGTATTCCTATAACCTCACTCAAATTCTTCTTTGCCTCATCGGACGAATGACCGCAGCTTACAACATCTAATTCAGGACAATATGCGGTGAACATATTCCCCTCTTTCCATATCTCGGCTGTGACGATTATTTTTTTCATGTTTGATCCTCATATTTATTTGATCTTGCGGGCGATAAACGTTGCACGGTGGTGTGATTAGGCTGTTTTTGGGCTGTTTCTTTGCGAAGTTCTTTTGTAAATTCATCCCAATTCGTGAGGTCGGGAGATTTTTTCATTGCCAATTCCAAATCTATTCGGTCTTTTAACAACTCAATACATTCTTCTAATTTTTGGAAGGTAACCAAAGCCAACAATACCGGTTTCATCCTTCCACCACCTGTATCTCCTCCTCGCCCAGCCCGTACAACTCATACACCAGCGCATCAATCTCCTGATCCGTCTCCGCAATCTCGCGCCCCACCTGCTCTGCCGCCCCAACCGCTGCCAGATACTCAGTCATGATCTCAGAGATCGCCTGCGCATTCCTGCCAGCGTCAGCATAGAACCGTGGCAGCTTGATCGCAAGCAGCCGCTCATAGATATTGCCTTTGCTAAACATGCCAGGTCTTGTATACTCCCTGATGCTGTAATACAAGAACTTACGGAGTTCCAAATCATCGATCCGGCACTTAAACACATCAATTCTGATGAGAGTCTCTTTTCCCTTGCTGCTTTTGAAGAGATACCCGACCCGAAATACCAGCCATTCGTCCTTCTCTGTGATCTCAAATTCCTTGATCTTTCCTTCGATCCTGTTTGCCGGCTTCTTCTGGTAATAATCCTTCAAAACTTCTTTGTCGGTGATCGGGAGCACGTCTATACACTCTTTGAGTGGTGTGTCCTTGATGCGTGGGTGCAGGTTGAGGTAGCGGTCGAAATCGGTGTTT
>JAUVEF010000080.1 GCA_030594905.1 Methanosarcinales archaeon | reverse complement strand
AAGTGTATGTAAGTGGGTGTGGAATCGTGGCAGACGCTGTTGAACTCATAGAGTTGCTCAATCAGGGCACCAGGACAAGAAAGACTCGTTGCGAGGCGGTAGTTACACTTGGAAATATGAGCCGAGATGTGAACGGCGATCGCTCGATGGTCTTTGATACGCTTACAAAGGTAGTATGGCGTGACGACAGCAGGGCAGTGCGCAACGCCGCCGCCATGTCGTTGTGTATGCTTGGAGACGGTGGTTTCAATATCCTTCTGAAGATGTCGATAGATGATAGCATAAAGATACGGCTCATGGCTGAATCGCTCAGCAAACTGGGAGATACATATTATCCGGTTTTCAACGAAATGAAGGAGCAGGATCGGTGGGTGCGTAAAAGCATCGTCGAAGCGTTCGGCAACTTTAATGAAGCGGCTGCTGTTACCGCATTGATAGAATTGCTTGAGAGCGAGGCTGCCATCAGTAGGCATAAGCCCGACGAAGATTGGGATTCATGGTACAATCTGCACTGGGCTTATGTTTCCGAGCACCTCGGAAAGATCGCGAATGCCAACGTCGATGAGCTGCTCAAAGCGTTGAAGAAAGGGTGCAGGATCACCCGCGTCTGTGTTGCGGATGCGCTTGGCGAGGTTGGTGAGAAGCATATTGAGACAGAGTACGCCAAAAACTTAAGAGAAACAAGGACTGTGCACCGTGGAAACATAGACAAACGCGCGGTCACTGCGCTCATAGAGGCGCTCGGCGACCCGTATTATCTGGTATCTAGAAATGCTGCAAAATCGCTCGGCAGGATCGGGGGCGTGTCGGCAGTCCCTGCATTAATCGTGTTTCTGGAGTCTATCGGTGAAGATGCTGCCAGAGCACTCGGTACGATTGGAGATCCTACTGCAATTCCGGCGCTAATCGAAGTGTTGCCACTTAAAGGCGCTGCTTACGCTCTTGGAAGGATCGGGGACCGGTCTGCAATTCCGGCACTCAAGGACGTGCTTGTGCAGGAGATCGAGGCATCGATCGAAGCATCAGACCGGGGTAGGAGCCACTATCCAAACTGGGAGTCTGCCCGCGCACTCTGCGAATTCGGGAACGAGGGTCTCGATGCGATCATAGACGTTGTTAAGCCACACATAGCTGATTCGGAACACTTTGGAGACCTTGTGAGCATAGTAAAAGGAGACTACACCGCGATAAACTCATCTGACGAGTATAATGAGAATTCACTGGCACTCGAGCTGTGCGATCTGTATGCCGAACTCCAGAACGAATATGCGATCGTCCCTCTCCTGGTATACCTGATGAAATGCGCATCCGAGAATGTCGGAGTTGTTGCTGCCCAGATGATGTACCTGCTTGAGAACCAGATGCTACATCGCTTTTTCGACCTGCTACGGGACAATGATGTCATGGTGCGCAGGGTTGTTGCCAGTCTGGGGTCTGTCGAGCCGGCGTACTTAAGCGAGATGTTCAATTCATACTTTGAGCTTGACCTGTACATCGATGAGATTGATACATTGGTAAGCGCGCTAAAGGACAACGATCCCTTGGTGCGCCAGAGCATCGCCGAGATGTTCAGCAAGATCATAGTGAGGGGCAGTTTTGATGTTAGTTATGCGATGGATTCTCTCATATATTTAATTGATGATCCGGAGCCTTATGTGCGCGAAGCTGCAGCGGAAGCACTCTACCGCTTTGGCTCAAATGCATGTGAAAGGCTCTCGGACCATGAACGCATGACCCTAATCGGAACACTCCTGGATGCATCCGAGGACGAGAGCATCCGCTGTGCGATCGATTGCGTGGATAATTACCTCTGGGGCGGAATAGACATCGCAAACCAGAACAATCTTTTCTATAGTGGCAACGAGACTGGTGAAGGCAAGGAATAATATCCTGCCCAGGACCTCTATAGTATCCTGCCACCCAACAGATTTACCTCATATAATCGCTTATATCCATGCCGTGAATCCTGACGCACACGCAAGCACACCTTCTGATACATACTCATACTTCGAGGATCTCGAAAACGACGTGCAGCGGGCAATCGAGATCGTGACCGCAGCGCGAATGAGTGGGCATGACCCTGAGCTACACCCCGAGATCCCGCTCGCGAAAGACCTTGCCGATCGTGTCGAAAACCTGATCGGAATCCCGGTTGCTGAACGGATCCGTGAGCTGGAACACGACATGGGGCTGAGCAGGGAGGAGGCTGCGATGCAGCTTGGTGTGGATATCGCAACCATGCGCACCCACCAGTTCGATAGTCGGGATGAGGCTGTGGAGGCATCCATACGGGCTGCGGTCGCACTGCTGACTGAAGGGGTGGTTGCGGCGCCGATTGAGGGAATTGCAAAGATCGATATCGTTGATAACGACGATGGCACCGAATTCGTTCGCATCTTCTACGCAGGACCGATACGAAGCGCTGGCGGGACCGCGCAGGCACTATCCGTACTGGTTGCGGACTATGTGCGGCGGGAACTTGGTATCAACCGGTATATCCCGCGAAACGAGGAGATCGAGCGGTATGTAGAGGAAATAACGATCTATAGGCGGATCGCCAACCTGCAGTACATGCCGTCTGACGAGGAGATTCGTTTGATCGCAACAAACTGCCCGATCTGCATCACTGGCGAGCCGACCGAGGAGGCTGAGGTCGAAGGCTATCGGAATCTGGCACGGGTCGAGACAAACCGCGTCCGGGGCGGTATGGCGCTCGTTATCGCCGAAGGAATGGCACTCAAAGCGCCAAAGATTCTGAAACACGTAGCAAAATTGAATCTTGATGGATGGGATTTTTTAAACCAGCTTGCCACGAGCACGAAAGGCGAGAGCGATGATGACGGCAGTATGGTCATCAAACCAAAGGGAAAATACTTAAACGATCTAATCGCCGGCAGACCGGTCTTTTCTCACCCGTCGATGCCTGGCGGGTTCAGGCTCCGGTACGGAAGGTCGAGAAACACCGGATTTGCCGCTGCCGGGGTCTCTCCGGCAACCATGATCGTGACCGACAGTTTTCTTGCAGCAGGCACCCAGATACGGATCGAACGTCCCGGCAAAGCAGCAGGCATCTGTCCTGTGGACGGCATCGACGGTCCGACTGTGCGCCTGTTTAGCGGGGACGTGGTGCATATCAGCGACGAAGAAGAGGCAAGGACGCTCCATGATCAAGTCGAAAAGATTCTGGATGTGGGAGAGGTTCTGATCAATTACGGCGATTTTCTTGAGAATAATCATCCTCTGATGCCGTCTTCGTACTGTTTTGAGTGGTGGGCGCTCGAACTCGGGGGGAAGGTCGATTTCGGCACGATAAAAGGCGATCTCGAAGATATAGACCAGGAACTTGCGCTCGGGCTTTGCGACAGGTACAGTGTCCCGATGCACCCAAAATTCACATATCTCTGGCACGACATATCGATCGACGACTTCAAATGTCTATCTGAGTATATAGCTTCTTCGGGCAAGCTTGCTGAAGGAATCCTTGTGATTCCGAGGGATAAACACATAAAAAAGATTCTTGAGACACTTCTGGTTCCGCACAAGGTGGTAGACAGTGACCTACACCTGCACGAACCGCTCCCTCTACTCAGATGCACGGGGGTTGGAGTTGAGGATTTCTGCAAAAAATGGACCGATATCAGTGAAACAACTGTACTGGATGCGATATTTGAGATAAGCAGTATCCGGGTCAGGGCGAAGGCGCCAACAAGGATTGGGGCACGGATGGGACGACCAGAGAAATCGGATAAGCGAGAGATGAAGCCAGCACCGCATGTCCTGTTTCCGGTCGGCGATATGGGCGGTAAGAGTAGATCGCTCAAGCAGGCATCGAACTTCACCCGATCGATGAATGCGAAGATCGGGGCGATCCCTGTTACGATCGGGATGCGCAGATGCCCCGCATGTGGAAGCGAGACTTATGAATACCTATGTGCATGTGGAGCAAGGACCAAAGAGGTGCTGTTCTGCCAGAAATGCAAGATTCCTGTCGTTAGCCCGCCATGCCCGAGATGCGGCTCGAAAGTATCGTCTGCGCAGGAGATCGATCTCGATCTGAAAGCCAGGTATACATCCGCATTCGAAAACCTCGGGGAAAGGGACACGCTCCAGAGCTTCAAAGGGGTCAAGGGGTTAATCTCAAAGAACAAGACACCAGAATCGCTTGAAAAGGGGGTGCTCCGTGCAAAACACGGGGTGTTTGTGTTCAAGGACGGTACTGTGAGGTATGATCTGACCGACCTTCCGCTGACGCATTTCAATGCAAAGGAGATTGGAATTGATGTTGACACGCTGCACGGTATTGGATACACATCCGACATCGATGGAAACCCGCTAACTGATGAAAATCAGATATTACACCTTAAAGTACAGGATATCATACTATCATTCAATGCTGGTGAATATCTTCTTAGGGTTTCTCGTTTCATCGATGATCTCCTTGTGAAATACTATAAACAGGACGCATACTACAACGCATCGCACAGAAACGATCTGATCGGTAAACTAGTGATCGGGCTTGCCCCACATACCTCCGCGGGCGTGCTCGGAAGAATTATCGGGTTTACGCGGGCGTCGGTTGGATATGCACACCCGTTCTTCCATGCCGCGAAACGTCGCAATTGTGACGGCGACGAAGACTGTGTTATGCTACTTATGGATGGATTGCTCAACTTTTCTCGATCATATCTCCCTGAAAGACGTGGTGGATGGATGGATGCCCCGCTTGTTCTCACAACACGAATTGATCCAAAAGAGATCGACAAAGAGGCGCATAACATTGATGTCGTGGAACAATATCCGCTCGAATTCTATGAATCGGCGAATAGATTCGAAAGTCCGAAGAATATTGAGGACGCGATAGATACTGTGGCAAAGCACCTTGGAACACCGGCGCAGTACGATAGCAGGTTCACACACCCGACATCGGATATCGCCGCGGGACCACTCAATAGCGCATACAAGACGCTTGGATCAATGGTAGAGAAGATGGACGCTCAGCTGGCACTTGCTCGCAAAATAAATGCGGTTAATGAGAATGATGTCGCAGAGCGGGTGATCAACTCGCACTTTCTGCCCGATATGATCGGAAATCTCCGTGCATTCTCAAGGCAGAAGGTGCGGTGCGTGAAATGCGGCGCAAAGTTCCGTAGACCCCTGTTGAGCGATACATGCCCGAAATGCCACGGCAGGATCATACTCACAGTCACGGAAGGCTCTGTCAAGAAGTATCTCGACACATCCACGCGTGTGGCGGAAGAATATGAGGTATCAGAGTATACGAGGCAGCGGATTGAGTTGATCCGCATAGAGATCAAGTCCCTGTTTGAGAGCGACAAGTCGAGACAGATGGGGCTGTTTGATTTTATGTGACGCAAGTGTTTCTCTGGGTGCGCATCTTCGGATCAGGGATGGGCGAATGCGGTATTCATAAGGAACCCCGAAAAATCGAGGATAATAACTAATCTGGTGCTTCCAACAGACAAATCCCCTGATGGTGGAGAGCTGTTATTCACCTTTGTATTCCTCAAATGTATTCACAAGCTGTTCAAAAGACGACGGGCTGTATTTATGGAAGCTTTCCTCATCAACAAATACATAATCAACTAATATTTTTTTTTGTGAATTGTTGATGTCTTTGCACCACTGTTTTAAACGATTCATCTTTAATGGCACATCCAGATCTTCCTGCCCCTTGGTTTCTATAATATAGATCTCTTTATCAGATTTTTTAACGATAAAATCAGGATAATAATTTGAAATATCACCACTGGCATTCACGTAGTCGATACGGAAATTTACGGCAAAATAATTTTTAACATAAGAA
>JAUVEF010000008.1 GCA_030594905.1 Methanosarcinales archaeon | reverse complement strand
GCCGCCTCCGCGGTGTCGCTGGTGCGTGATGGAATGGTTGTAGGCATTGGCACGGGTTCAACGGCGGCTTATGCCATATCCGAACTCGGGAAACTGGTGGCTGATGGGCTTGATATTGTGGGTATACCGACCTCGTACCAGTCAGAGATGCTTGCGCTCCAAAAGAAGATACCGATCACAACGCTGTTAGAGCGCCCCGAGATCGATATCGTGCTTGATGGCGCGGATCAGATCGACCGGAATCTTGTGGCGATCAAGGGCGGGGGTGCGGCACATGCAAAAGAGAAGGTGGTCGCTCACGCCGCAAAAAGAGTGGTGCTGATGGTGGATGAAGCGAAGTTAGTTCCCGAACTCACACACGTCGTTCCGATCGAGGTTTTACCTTATGCTGTGACCGTGGTTGATGCAGATGTGCGTGCGATGGGGGGCGTCCCGAGCCTCCGGATGGCAGCGCGCAAGGATGGCCCCGTAGTTACTGACAACGGAAACTTCGTAATCGATGCCGACTTTGGCGAGATTGAGGATCCGGCGCTTTTGAATCGTGAAATCAACGCAACAATTGGCGTGGTTGAGCATGGAATATTCTTGAATGTGGATGAGGTGCATATTGGAACGATGGGTGGGGTTAAGATATTGGAAAAATAGAATCGGCGTTAACCCCGGGTATATGTTGTCAGACGAAGATTCGTCGCGATCCCCGGCCGATCGCTTTCAACAGATCCCTCAGTATGTTATTTTGACTGGCACATACGACACTTTATTATGCTAAATTCACACCTGCGCCCCCAAAAACCGATAACCGCAGAGCGCTTGTCAACACAGTGGTGGCGTGACTGTCACAGACAAGACGCAATCCTTATCTGATAAGACCACACCACATCATAACCACGTATACCAAAGTCTCGATAGGGTAGCGGATATCCTCAACGCCTCCGGAGCGTTGGACCCGGGTTCGAGTCCCGGTCGGGACGTTTGAAGATTGCCTGGGGGCTACACCTACCACGTTATGACAATGCAAGCATTTCCTCGATTGGTATTCTCGCAGCATCTGCGATCTCTTTTGGCACCGTGACCCGAAACCTCTCTGTAATAAGCGCCTCTTCAATTTTCGCAAGCGTTGGCACCTTCATGCGTGAGCAGATCGTAGCCTCGGATACCGGGTAAAATGTCTTGTCTGGTGCCTCGTTTCGGAGTATATCAGATAACCCGACATCGGCTGCCACCAAAAATTCAGTTTCATCGGATTCTTTGCAAAATCTGACTATTCCACTGGTTGAACCAATATAATCCGAGCGATCCTGGACTTCTGGGCGGCATTCCGGGTGAGTGACGACCTGTGCTGTAGGGTACATTTCTTGTGTACGCATCAAGTCATCGAGCGATATCGTGTGGTGAACCGGGCAGAACCCGCTGGCAGGAATGGTAATAATTTCTTTTCCCGTTTCCTTGCGTATGTAATATGATACACCGTAATCAGGACCGAATAGGATCGGTGAATCCCCACCCATCGTCTTTGCGATCGGAATCGCGTTTGCAGCGGTGCAGACGCAGTCAGCCATGGCGATCGTACTCGCAAGTGAGTTCATATAGAGGAGGACCTCTGCACCCGGATTCGCTTTCTTTGCCATATTCAGATCATTCCGCGAAAGTCGCCGTGCCAGTGGGCATATTGCATTTCGCACAGGTGTGATGATTTTCTTATCGGGATTTAGCACCACTGCCATCTCTGCCATAAAATCAACACCGCAGACAATTATCATATCGGCGCTCGCGTCGTTTGCTGCCCTGGTGAGTCCTGAAGAGCCGCCAACGGTATCTGCAACGGCTCTGACTTCCGCTCTTTCGTAGTTGTGTGCGAGAATAATCGCGTTTTTCTCTTGCTTCAGCCTTTCTATGCGTTCTATCAGCTCTATTTGTTCGTTATTCGTTGGGTTCTGCATTTTCAATTACCTCCATAAGACCCCACTTCTAAGGTCATTATGATAATAATGAGTATGATGCTCATGGTATATAAGAGTAACCCTTGATGGAGCTCCCATGCTTGTAGGGTATGGAAGCACTATCGGGACCTGAACCGCAACACCAACCAATATTTTAACACAATTCTGCCAACCACATCCAGAGTTTCACACAATAAGGCTAAAATTTTCTCAAGATTGGATAATCTTATATACCCGGGGTTCTGTAAGTCCGGTGTATGGGCAGATACCGACTGCGATGTTTAGAGTGCAACCGCATAGTCGAGGATCGTTACACGCTCGGCTGCCACGACAACGCGCTGCTCCGCACCGAGTACGCCAAACGCACGCTCACCCTGAAGAATCTGCCCGGGATCTGGCAGTTCCATGACTGGCTTCCGGTTTCTGGCAGCATGGGTGCGGGAGATGCGCCTGTCACGTACCGGAGCGATGGTTTTGCGAAGGAACTTGGACTGCACAATCTCTACATCAGTTTCAGCGGATATCTACCAGAACGCGGAGCCTTTATCAAAACATGCAGCTTCAAAGAGCTTGAATCACCCGCAACTCTCCAACGATCGATTGAACACGGCAATAAGACATTTGTGGTCTCTTCCGCTGGAAATACTGCACGGGCATTTGCCCAGACTGCATCAGAAGTCGGGCTTCCGCTGGTTATCGTGATACCGGTGCCATGCATGAACCGCCTCTGGATCACAAATGATGTCCCTGACAATATCCGGGTGATCGCAGTCGATGGTGATTACTATGATGCGATCATGCTTGGCAACCGTATCGGATCCATCAACGGGTTCAGAAACGAGGGCGGCGCAAAGAATGTCGCCCGGCGGGATGGCATGGGGATCGTGATGCTCGATGCGGTGCTGCGGATGAAAACACTCCCGAGACATTATTTCCAGGCGATTGGCTCTGGAACCGGGGGCATTGCCGCGTGGGAAGCTTCCATCCGGCTGATACGAGATGGGCGATTCGGAGATCAAATGCCCCACCTCCATTTAGCCCAGAGTTCCCCGTTTGCGCCGATCTTCAATGCATGGTCCGGTAATAGGAACGTAATCGCTCCTGAGGACGTTCCGGACAAATCCCGGATCGAAGAGACATATACTGACATATTGTCCAACAGAAACCCACCGTACGGCATCAAAGGCGGGGTCGCAGACGCGCTTCTTACGACCGATGGGCAGGTCTACGCGATCGAGAATGATGAAGCGCGCGATGCAAAACAGCGGTTCGAGGCTGCCGAGGGTGTGGATATCCTGCGTCCGGCTGCAATTGCGGTTGCGGCGCTGTGCCGGGCGGTTGATGCAGGTTCCATCGATCCGGATGATACGATTCTGCTAAATATTACCGGAGGTGGATTGTCCCGGTTAAAAGAGGATTATTCACCCAACCATCTGGGCGCTGATCTTGTTGTAGATGCAAATGATCTAAACAATCTGAATGATCTGAACCGTCCGGATGATCCGAATGATTCGACGAATGGAATTTTAAATGAGATTATGGAGATACTATGACCAATATTTCAGATATCACGATTTTAGGCGGTATTGATAAGGATTGCAACCCGGAATCTATCGATGAGATTCATATACGGTCTGGAGAGATCGTTGGCATCGTGGGTCCGACGGGTTCTGGCAAGAGTACACTCATCTCAGACATCGAACAGCTTGCAAGGGGCGACACACCTTCAAAGCGAAAAATACTGATCAACGGGGAAGAGCCGGATCATGGGCTGAGGATGGATACGAAAAAGAAGAGAATCGCCCAGTTGTCACAGAATATGCGTTTTCTTGCTGATATGACGGTTATCGATTTCCTGAGGATGCATGCGAAGAGCAGGGGCAAAAACTCGGATACACCTGAACGGACGATCGAAACCGCGAACAGCCTGACAGGTGAGCCTATTTCCGCAGATAGCCAGCTAACAATCCTGAGCGGCGGGCAGTCAAGGGCGTTGATGGTTGCAGACATCGCAATCATCAGCGATTCGCCAGTGGTGCTGATCGACGAGATCGAAAATGCCGGAATCAAGAAAAAGGCAGCTTTAGAGCTCTTAGCCGGAAAAGGAAAAATCGTCCTGGTCGTGACCCATGATCCGGTACTTGCATTGATGACAAAGCGACGTATCGTCACGAAGAATGGCGGAATCTCCGAAATCCTCGAGACTACCGAGGATGAACGGCAGGTATGTACCAGACTATCGCAGATGGATGATTACTTAATGGAGCTGCGCGAAGCGATCAGGTGCGGGATGTCTGTAGGGCATGTCTCGCCATGCGCGGGCATGATAGCGTAGATCAGCAATCACGGTAGTAACCACACGATTCTACCATTGTGCTGATTTTTTCCATGAGTTTTATCCCGGCGTCCTCTTCATACATGTCCTCTATCCGGCTTTCAAGGATTAACTCGTTTATACTTTCGAGTTTCTCTTCAAAGATCGCTTTTGCACAATAGCCGTGATCTTCCATGAGTGCATAAACAATATAGTACTGGGCATGTAGGGTTTTGTCAAGACTCGCGTATACGTTGCCCAAAAGTTTTTCCAGGGTGGAATTTACACTCTTCTCGTAAAAATCGTTCTCTACCATTATATCTGCGTCCAGATATGTGACGTTTATGATGGCTTCCTCTTCAGGTCGTTTAAACACGAATTTTTCAATAATATCTGCGGTATTTGCACCTTCATACCACTTTTCCTGCCGTGCTCTGGAAATTGCTGCGCAGAGCCGCCATATCCATGGCGCATGTACAAAAATGCGGTAATCGTAGTACAATTTATTGATCACAGAATTATCCAGCGACAGAATGCCATCGACGATGATGATTGTGTTCTTACCAGGCTTTAATTTCACTACTGCCTCTCCGGACCATTCAGTCAGATGATTAATCCAGCGAAACAACCCTGTATTTTTTTCAGATAGCAGGTAACCCAACTTGCCGGTTTTTTCATCCAGAAATCGTCCGAACCGCGTGTATCTCACGCGAGAGACCTGATCAAATGTGGGGTGGTGGATCGTATGCCCCTGGTTCAAGGTCATCAGATCAGTCCATAACCGTTCAAGAGAGTATTTCGCCCGGATTCCACCTCGCGTCCGATCCTCTTTTTGTATCAGGTAATCGTCCATCATTATTACCTCAGCTTTCATCCCCTGGAGATGTTTATCGCTTTTACTGAGTTCATCCAGACGGTTCTGCACCGTCTTGATAAAATATGATTTGCCACCACCTGACGCGCCAGCTGCACCAACGATTGTCTGAACAGACAGTTTTCTTTCTGTGTGGAATATTTCGGCTATTTTAGATGGAACAGCTTCTTCTGCTTCGTCTACCAGCATTTTTACATCGGGTTCCATCCCCATCTTCATCTGCTTGTCTTGCAGCGCGCAGAGAGCCGCACCGGCAGCACCCTGCCAGTTTTCAGGTGTTCGCTCATACCGGATTATATCCTCTTCCGTTTTAGTCTCCTCTGTTCTGCGAAGTATCTCTATCCTGAGTCCCGGGAATTTACTATCGATCCCATCTGCAAACCCCTTAATGATTTCCTCCCTTTGACTACATTGATAAGCCATACCACCACTGAACACCACCCAGAATCCAGAAACGCCCATCAGACGTGCCAGTTCCCCAAATAGAATCGAAAGATTTGATCCATACTCTCTGAACACCTTTGCGGCGATCTTTGATGCGGCTCCACCGCCACCACTATATTTCAGGAGGTCGGCAACATCCCTCGCCAGTAGACACACATCTCCTTCTCCGATGTGGTTCACTGATTCCTGACCTCCTGCAAAATTGGACGGAAGTTTGATACTGCTCTTTGACATCAGATGCCGAAACCGGCTCACCAACCAACCGGAGGAGAGTTCGAGACAGCCTTTCATGCCACAGTTGCAGGTCGGCGCGTCATCTGCGAAGTTTGCCCTGAAATGCGTCTCCATCGGGGCACCGACCCAGGATAATGACTGTCCGTCTACAAGAATGGCAAATCCAATGCCTTTCCGCAAAACAAGACTGACTGTTGGCTGGTTGGTAGTAATATCTCCTGCCCAGACGATTCTGTGGTAGGCTGCCTCCACATTGGCGTCGTTGATGAAACAAATCTTCGGATACTTCGTTTGCAATAATTCCAGCTCTTCTTTAGTCACTCCGGCTGATTTTGACAGTCGTACGATGTTTCCCCATGGATCCACAGGTCCGGGAACTCCGATGTAGATGTTCTCCTCCTTGATATGGTCAATCTCAATTTCGCTGCCCGCCCTGATGATACATTCCTCAATCACATCGCCCAGTGGGTTTTCCGGACTGATGGTGATCTGCTCGCGGTATATGATGTCGCCGCTCTCAAGGGCGACTGTTTTGATGTCAGTCCCGGTGACTACCAGCCCTATCGCCTTACCCTGCTCGTACCGCCCTGATCTGACCTGCCCGACCCGGGTCTTGCCCTGCTCGAGCTTTCCTTTCTGCCATTCAATCGGTTTGCCAAAGTTTGCATCAATAAGTGTGATAAAAAATTCCCTCTCAAAGTACGTCTTCACGTCCGCAAAAAACCGGTCCTGATCAACTCCGGTGCCAGTCTCTATCCCGATCCGCCGCATTCCAAGAATCTCGCCCCTGATGTTCAGGCAGACTGCCACATACTCAACCAACATGCTGTACCGCTTTGTGCCAAGCTCGAAAATTTGGCGGGGAAGTGTCATATCCTCTTTTGCCACTTTTCCGTTGCCCTCTTCGACCCAGATGGTAAGTTTCACGGAATCAGCCCCACGAGCTATCTTTTTCAGCTCTTCTCTGAATGCCACATGCCTGCTCTGCAGATCATCTCCGATCTGCGCCAGCACATCGTTTATCATCTGAACCGTGTCCACACCCGAATGATTGGAAACCATCAATATATACGGTATAGATTTGTTTATACTAAAGTTTTGGGAAGGGCGACGCCCCGGGGCTTTTTATTATTATCTGGCAACCCTGCCGCCCTGTCCGCCATCTCCACAATGTCCTTTGTAAGTGAGTAGCCATTCCGCTGCCAAGCAAAAGAATTTATACCATCCACTTCCTCATATTGAACCACAGCCCGATGATGTAGCGGTCAATCATCTGGGACTCTGGATCCCAGTACCTCGGTTCGAATCCGAGTCGGGCTATTCGATGGAAGCTGACGAAACGAGAGAGCTAATTGAGAAATACGCGCTTCAAAATGCCGTGAAGTACGGAAAAGCCCCTAAAGCAGGGGCGGTACTTGGCAAGGTACTTGGCGAGCACCCGGATCTGCGAAAGGACGCAAAAATGGTTGCCCCGCTTGTCAACGAGGTTTTATCCGGATTAAAAGGTGATCCTGAGATATGGACGCAGCGGCTGGGAGAGATCGCACCCGAACTGATCGATGAGATCGGCGAGCGAAAAGAGCCTGCAACAGGACTCCCGGATCTTGATCTTGAAGCAGGTGATGGTGGTAAGGTGGTGTTCAGGTTCGCGCCAAACCCAAACGGTCCTGCAACCATAGGAAGCGTGCGCGGCATCGTTGTGAATGCCGAGTATGCTCGCAGACATGATGGCGAGTTTGTGCTGCGGTTCGATGACACCGACCCAAAGACAAAACCACCGATGCTTGAGGCTTACTCGTGGTATCTCGATGATTGTGAGTATCTTGGCGCGGTCCCTGACCGGGTGGTGTATGCAAGCGATCACATCCCGGAATACTACGAATACGCCGAGAAACTCATCCTGCTCGGCAAGGCTTATGTTTGCTTTTGCAAGAGGGATGAATTCAAGAGATACAAGGATGCAAGTGAGGCGTGCCCACATCGGGATGCTGATATTAGCGCAAATCTCGAATGCTGGAAGCGTATGCTTAATAGGGAGTATGCGGAGGGCGAGGTGGTGCTGCGCATAAAGACTGATATCACACACAAAGATCCCGCGCTGCGTGACTGGGCGGCGTTTCGGATCGTTGAGACTCCGCACCCACGCTCCGAGATCGGGGGCAGGTTTTGTGTATGGCCTCTGCTCGATTTTGAATCCGCTATCGAAGATCATCTCCTCGGGATCACGCATATCATACGTGGCAAGGACCTGATGGACAGCGAGCTTCGGCAGCGATATGTCTATGATTATCTGGGCTGGCAGTATCCGAAGACCATGCACTGGGGCAGGATGAAGGTTCACGAATTCGGAAAATTCAGCACGAGTGCGATTTCCCACGCAATTGCGGACGGGACGTACACCGGCTGGGATGATCCACGCGTCCCGACGCTTCGAGCACTCCGGAGACGCGGCATTTCATCAGAGGCGATCCGGAAATTCATGATAGATCTTGGCGTTGGTGAGACTGATATCAGCCTGAGCCTCGACACACTGTATGCCATCAACCGAAAAGCCATTGATCCGGTTTCAAACCGGTATTTCTTTGTCTGGGATCCGGTTGCCGTGGAGATCCTGGACGCAGTAGATATGGTCGCAACACCGAAACAACACCCGGATCGGGACGATCTGCGAGAGATACCTGCCGGTTCAAGAGTTTTCTTGTGTGGCGAGGATGCCGAGAGTGTGAAGCCAGGCGATCGTCTGCGGCTGAAGAACCTCTACGACATCGAGATCGTGGATATGGAGTTGCCGACACCAACTGTGAAGCGCATCGGAACTGCCGCGCAGGAGTGGTGTGCGATTGAGGAGAAGCCGCGATACCGGATCATTCACTGGGTGCCTGATATGCCGGATAAGTATCTCCGGGTCACAGTGCGCGCACCTGATCAAGTGTACGAGGGCGTTGGCGAAGCAGGTATCGCATCAGAGCTTGGGAACACGGTTCAGTTCGAGCGGTTTGGGTTCGTGCGCATCGATAGTGTCGATGTCAAAAACCAATCGGTGGTTGCCTATTTCGCGCACAGGTAGTCGGAAAGATCGGGGGGCGCAACCGGAAACGTTTTTTATGGCATATGCACTACAAAGTCCAGTCACCCTACACACCATTTCCATTTACGAAAAAGTATATCGCCAGCCCCGCCCGGGAGGGCATTTCTGACTCACAAACTTTTCACCAAACTGTTCACCAAACTTTTCACAAAAGTTTGATCAAAAACTGCCCTCCGGGTTAGATACCAGTTTTTACTCGCAAACTTTCCACCAAACTTTTCACAAAAGTTTGATCAAAAACTGACTTCCGACCCAGAAGGGCATCTCTCACCCGATTACGAAAAAGTATATCACCAACCCCACCCGGAGGGCAGTTTTTACTCGATTTTTTGTGAAAAAATCGTCAATCATCTTCGCGTTTTAGTACCCGGACATGATCCCCGCGTATGGTCACTGGTATTGGAACCATCGCCTCGAATAACTCGACTGTGATCTCTTCGCGTGACTCATCGACCCGTTTCACCCTCGCTTTCTCTCCCTTAAACGGTCCTGATATAAGTTCTATGATATCATCGACTGATATGCCGGTAACGGTTGGTTTCGGCGTTAAGAAGTGCTCCACTTCCTCGATCTGAGTGGTGCCCTGTATCAGTGATCTGGCATGAGGTACCATCTGAACCGCCTGATTGAGTTCGTCGTATTCGCCTGCCTCGACAAGCAGGTAACCGCGCAGTTCATCGGGCGCAAGGATCGAGCGCACATCAAAATGTTCTCTCCGTGCAACCTGCTCAAGCACATTCGCAACCGAACGTTCCTGATTTGCAGTGGTCTTCACCACATAAATTGTTCCTTCGCTCATAGATACACTTCCGTAAGCGTCTCATGGATCGCGCCTTCTGGTGCAAGTATACTCTTCTTCAGTTTGATCGCACCAACGGTCATCGTTCCAACCTCGATTGACGGTTGACTTTCTATGACGCCAACAAGTTTCTCTCGCTGATCATCCGGGATGTTTTTCACCCGTGCAATGGTTGCATGTGGGGTGAACGCGCGCTTCTCTTTCTTAAACCCAAGTGGCTTTAAAACACGTTCTACTTCTGCGTGCAATCTCTTGAAAGCCTCTTTCGGACTTGCGCCAACATATACTACCCGTGCATAACTTGGTCTTGGGAATGCGCCGACTCCGTGAATCGTTGCAGAAAATGGCTCACACTCGATGCCGGAAAGCGCATCGCAGATGTCATGAATTCTCTTTTCAGGCACATCACCAAGAAACCTCATCGTGATGTGGACCTGCTTCGGATCCACGAGTTTTACATTTATGCCTCTGAATTCCTGCTGGATCTCCGCAATCATACCAACAAAAGATTCTGGTAGGTCAACAGCAACGAACGTCCTGATCATGAAAGTCACCTCAACCGATCTGGTTGATATCGCTAATATCATACTGCCAATATCTTAAACTATGCTATGCGCCTCGGTGGGGATGTCATCATGACCTCGGTGCCAAGGATTGGTTCTGATTAATTTGGCGGGAACCCGTGGGTGCAAGCACGGAAACATTATAGGACTATAAATTCTAATCACTAAAACATGCCCGGAACGTCTGATCTCGGCGCCGTCACACCGCAGGCAAGAGAGATCTCATCCAGAAGCCGCAGCATAGCAAGGGAGATTGTTGGAGATGCCGGATACCATGATCGAGTGCGTCAGCGCTGCGTGATTGCAACCGGTGATCCGGAATTTGCCAGCCTGCTCCGGTTCAAAAATGACCCTGTGCGCGTGGGGATCGATGCGATCCGACGTAACAGTGCGGTTTACACCGATATCCGGATGGTTTCTGTGGGAATCTCAAAAATTGGTCATGACTGTCCTGTAACCTGCGTACTCGATCTTGCCGCGGGCAAGGATTTTGTTGACCGGTACGGCGTCACAAGAACATCAGCCGGATTCATGGCGCTGGGACGTGATCTCGGTGGTTCGATCGTTGTTATTGGGAATGCTCCGTCAGCCGCACTCACCGTGTGCGAACTGATCAAGGATGGTGTCCGCCCCGCGCTGGTGATCGGGATACCGGTCGGCTTTGTGAACGCAGCAGAGTCAAAGGAACTGCTGCGCAGCATTGATGTGCCGTCTATTACATGCGTTGGCACCAGAGGCGGGACGCCAGTTGCAGTTGCCTGTATGAATGAATTGATTGCAATTACTGCACAGGGGGTTTTGAGTGGGGAGGATAACAAGGGGTAACCGGATCAGTTCAATTTTCCTGATTCTGCCAGTTTTCCTGATATGCTCTGCCAGTTGTTCTGTGAATGCAGAAAACGTCTCTGGGCTGAATAATAGCACAAATGCGACCAACCAGACATGGCTGCTGATCGATGGCGAGGGCCAGGTTCTTGCAAATGGCGAACAGCGGGAGTTTTACCAGGGCTATGCTATCTGCATCAAGGGCGTTGGTTCCAGAGGAAATCAAGCATGGATTGAGTTGCTGCAGAACGGCACAACCGTTAATTACGGGATATTCGAAGCGGGCGACCATTTTACTTACAAAAAAGATGACGAAATATTCAATGTGACCATAGATCACATATACATTGGATCGCAGAAAGACATGGTCTTCTTTTACGTGTATCAGTACCTTGATCCGGATCTACCCGCGCCTGTGCCCGGATTGTCGTTTAATACAACTTCACCCTCGAATACTACGTCCGGAGATGGTAACGCATCCGCAAATACCACAGACACAACCACCGCCGCAGCCAACACCACATCCGCGACGCATGGCAATTCTTCGGATTTGGTTCCGGGATATGGCAGATGCATAGCGATCGGGGCGCTGGTGTCTGCATATATAGTGAGTCGGCATTTTCACAGATGATTCTCAGGTTCGTTCTGCGCAATCTTGTGGTTAGCTAACTATGTACAGATGATGTAATGATCGGACGGATGCGCAACAGCGTGAAAAATATGAAGACAATGTGATCATGCCCCCAAAGCGGCAATGTCTGTATGTCCACGTTTAGATTAGTCATTACCAAAATCAGAGAGATTCCGAGAATTGAACTCCACTCGAAACTCCTTAGCCCGCTTATCCGCAAGCTTCACATACTCACAATCAATCTCGTAGCCAACATAATTACGATTCGCCTTTATCGCTGCGATCGCGGTCTGCCCGCTTCCCATAAACGGGTCGAGAACGACCTCGCCTTCGAACGTATAGAGCTGAATCGTCCGGTAAGGCAGTTCCACCGGAAACGGTGCCGGATGCCCGATTTTCTTCGCAGATTCCGACGGAAACGTCCAGATGCTCTTTGTAAGCTCAAGGAATTCGTCCCTTGATATTGTGTTCTCCCGTTTTAGAGGGTTCTTCCTCCCGAATGTGTTTTTGGAGAAGATCAGGATGTATTCGTGCACATCCCGGAGCGTCGGGTTTGAGGCAGACTGCCAGCTCCCCCATGCGGTGGAAGAACCTGCGCTGGATGCCTTATCCCAGATAACCTCGCCTCGCATCAGGAATCCAAGTTCGATCATGTCTTCGACGATGAATGCATGAAGCGGGATGTAAGGCTTCCTGCCGAGGTTTGCAACGTTTATGCAGGCGCGCCCTCCCGGCACAAGGACTCTGTGAACTTCACCCCACACTTGCTTCAGGAATTCTCTGTATTTTTCGAGAGTCAGGTCTTCGTCGTATTCCTTTCCAACATTGTACGGCGGAGAGGTTACCATCAGGTGAACGCTGCTATCTGACAGTTCTTCCATCGATTCGGATGATTTTTGGAGGATTCTGTTTAAGGATTCGGACGGAATTTGGTTTTCCACGTATTCGACCTTCTCCTCCTTCGGTAGACTTTCGTACAGCTTGCTCGTATAAAATGCTGTAGAATCGTGGTTTGTTCTACCTGATGTTCCGAACGAACTTGTTTTCGTGCCGCGTTTTTTGTTAGACGTGACCAATTTTATCACCGTTTCTTATCAATCCAGAAAACCCCTGTCGATCTCACGCCCAGCATACCTGCGGTCTGCCTTTATAGCTGCAACCCCAGCTGCCCACTTCTCGTGCGTAGACTAAAAACCTGTGCCGGACGCTTTGCCTGGCGAAACCTCGCCTTTGTCACCCCTCGACAACCTTGACCTGCTCCATAACATCGCCCTGTTTGATCTTGTTCACCACATTCATGCCCTCGACCACCTGACCAAAGACTGTGTGCACTCCGTCAAGATGGGGCTGCGGCGAGTGCGTGATAAAGAACTGGCTGCCGCCTGTGTTCTTCCCGGCGTGCGCCATCGAGAGCGCGCCTTTTGTGTGTTTCCGCGGGTTTATCTCGCACTTTATGCTGTATCCGGGTCCGCCTGTGCCGTTGCCTTTCGGGCACCCAGTCTGTATCATAAAGTTCGGGATGACCCTATGAAATTTAAGCCCGTTGTAAAATCCCTTGTTGATCAGCTTTACAAAGTTCTCAACGGTGTTCGGTGCGTCCTTCTCGAACAGTTCAAGGACAATCTCGCCTTTTTTGGTTTCAATTACTGCTTTCTTCATGACTGATACCTCTGTGCAGGGACTAATTACGGTGTTTTTAGTTAAGGGTTTCTGCCGACCATTCCGGTGTCCAACCAGTGTTGCTGGATTTTTCGGTTGGATTATTGGTGTTCCCGGATTCATGTGGATCCCAAAATCGTTCACGGGTGGCTGCAACCGTGCTTTCTGGTGGGGTTGCGGACATTTTCAATTTATGTATTGAATATCAAATTATTTTATATGTGCCGTATTGTGGACGCGTACTTGAGTTGCCGAAAGGGCACCACCCAGGCGCTACGAAACATCAAAAGCTAGAATGGGGTGCGAACTTCTTGAGTAGGATCTCCTGAAACGGGCGAAATGGCAACCCCTGCACCTGAACCCATCTGTTAATTACACGAGATGACGATTGAGTCCAGGTTCACAGTTCCGATACGGGTTATGTATCCACATCGGGTACAGACCTGTATCGGACCACAGCGGCGCAGGCGGCTCTTGCATTTGGGGCATTGAGTCAGTTGGTACATTATATTGAATTTCCCTCGCTCATTTTCCAGTCTTTTCGGATACGCTGGCGCCGGACGTTGGGTATCAGCAATCCCAATCACGCCCCGACGTACACCTTGTGGGACGAGATCATGACTGGTGCGCACTATGTATGTTACTATCATATATAAATCTATCGTATAATGCTACGTTCTTATATAATAATATTACTTTGATGGGGCATGGTTGATTTATCGCATAAAATAATTATTTTAGTAACATCATGTATTACACAAAACTTTTATGTACCTAATAGGTGTAACCACGTAAAAGTAACGACATCAAAATTCAGAATGAGAATTACTGATTGATTGATGATTAAAGGCAACCTTGCACGACTCTGCCTTACGTCATCAAAACATTTATCCATTGTCACAAAAGACGCGGTGACTGATGTTGATTGGCGTCATTGCGATTCAGGGAAATGTGACAGAGCACGCACACGCGCTTGAGCGTGCGTTTGCCGAACGGGATGATAATGGCGAGATCATCCTAATCAAACATGAGGGGCATGTTTCAGACTGTGATGCCATCGTGCTGCCCGGCGGGGAGAGTACCACGCTTGCACGGCTTATATGGAAGGAAGGTATCGCAACTGAGATTAAGGATGCGGTTAAATCCGGTGTTCCGGTGCTTGGAACCTGCGCAGGGCTTGTGCTGCTTGCAAAACACGGTGACAGTGAAATAGCGCGAACAAAACAGCGTTTACTCGACATAATGGATATTGAGGTCAAAAGGAACGCTTTTGGGCGGCAGTACGACTCATTCGAGACCTCCATCGACATTTCGGGTATCGGGGACGGCTTTCCTGCGATCTTTATCCGTGCGCCTGCAATCATGCGTTGTGGTGACGGGGTCTCTGCGCTCGCATGGATCGACGATTATGTGGTTGCCGCACAACAGGGCAGTGTGCTTGCGCTTGCATTCCATCCGGAGATGGTGCATGATACGCGAGTGCACCAGTATTTTATCGATATGATCTGATATTGTGTTTGTTATCCAAGATTTTTCCTGAGGTCTCAAACTGCTTGAGTGTGGCGCTGACCTGAGGGATATAAAAGCGAAAAATACCAGAGGGGAAAACTTTTAGATATTCACCAGTTACTTACATCTTAATCGAGGAATGCCCCAGGACTCAAAACCGCGGGTCGCCGCGGCTGGGATGGGAGATAAAAATGTCAGGAAACACATTCGGAACGATATTTCGCATAACAACATGGGGCGAGAGCCACGGACCCGCGGTCGGTGTCGTTGTCGATGGCTGCCCGCCGGGTATGCCGCTTGTAGAGGCAGA
>JAUVEF010000010.1 GCA_030594905.1 Methanosarcinales archaeon | reverse complement strand
AGATAACTTAACAATATTCTCTGATATCAACCCACCCCACAAAACCCTTTCACCCACGTGACCCAACCCGACCTCCGCGTAACACTCATGTCAGTCTCCCGAAGTCACTAAACCCCGGACTTAAGTACGGAGCCTGTACATAGCGATCCCATACCCACCACCTCGCTGTTGCGCTCAAGATTAAGTTCGTCAGTAGCCATACCAACAAGGCTATTGAAAGACTGCCTTATGGATCGCATAAGTTTCATGCGATCAGCAATGCAGTCGTCACGATACTTAAAACGGACGCCGATCTCTTATCTGTTCGGTAAGTGATCTTGCTATAAAATGCGATGACCCTGTGTTGGTGATGCTGTGACAGGTCCCGGCATTTCATCGTTTGTGAGTTTCCTTATATCGGATCACCGCCAAACACCAGTGTCATGGGAATGACCATCGCTGAAAAGATACTTGCAGCACACTCCGGCAAAAAGAGCGTATCGCCAAAGGAGATCGTAGATGCACGAATCGATTATGTCATGGTGAACGATGTGACCGGGCTTCCTGCATTCGAGGTTTTTGAGGAGTTCCAGGCAAGTTCAGTCATCGAGAATACGGTGCTGATCCAGGATCACTATGTGCCAAACAAGGACGTGGCGTCGGCAGAACAGGCGAAGTCGATGCGCGAGTTTGCCGGAAAATACAAAATCGAGAACCACTTTGATGTTGGACGGGGTGGTGTCTGCCACCAGATCATGATCGAGCACGGCTTTGCAGCGCCGGGCAGGCTTATCGTCGGCGCAGACTCACACACATGCAGCTATGGCGCACTCGGCGCACTTTCGACAGGCATCGGGTCATCAGAAGCTGCATCTGCAATGGCAACCGGAGAACTGTGGTTCAAGGTTCCTGAGACCCAGAAATTCGTTGTTGACGGGAAATTGGGGAAGCATGTGATGGGGAAAGATATTATTCTACACATTATAGGTGATATTGGTGTTTCAGGGTCGCTTTACAAGTCGATGGAGTTTTATGGCTCTGCGATCGAGTCGCTCCAGTTGTCGGACCGGATCACCATCTCGAACATGGCGATCGAGGCTGGCGCGAAGTGTGGCATCATTCCACCGGATGACGCGGTCTTCAATTATCTCAAAAACCGGGTTATCGGTGAGTATACGCCGGTTTACGCGGATGAGGATTCCGAATACGCTGATACTTTTGAGTACGATGCCGGAGAGATCGAACCAATGGTTGCCAAACCGCATCTTCCTGAGAACGTGGTTCCTGCGTCTGAAATTGATGTGGAGATCGATCAGGCGTATCTTGGCTCATGCACCAACGGTAGAATTGAGGATATGCGGGCTGCAGCGGAGATACTTAAAGGCAGAAAAGTGCATCCAGATGTCCGGATGATCGTGGTTCCCGCAAGCAAGAGCGTCTTTGAGCAGACTTTGCGCGAGGGGCTAATCGAGGTGTTCATGGACGCTGATGCTTATGTCGCAGGACCGACGTGCGGCGCATGTCTCGGCGGTTATATGGGCGTCCTCGCAGAGGGCGAGCGGTGCATCAGCAGCACGAACCGCAACTTTATCGGCAGGATGGGGCACAAGGACTCAGAGGTCTATCTTGCAAATCCGGCAGTGGTCGCGGCAAGCGCTGTGACCGGGCGAATAACCGATCCGAATGATCTTGAGTCGAGTTAGTTGATGCGAGGTGATAGATATGGTGGAAAAATATATCAAAGGAAGGGTGTGGAAGTTTTCTGACAACGTGGACACAGATCAGATCATCCCCGCAAAATATCTTACGACCGGCGACAGACGCGAGCTTGCAAAGCACGCATTTGAGAACGTGCGACCCGAGTTTGCAGAGGATGTCCGGGAAGGCGATATCATTGTTGGCGGGAAGAATTTTGGTAGCGGATCATCGAGGGAACACGCGCCCCGTGCTCTTCTTGGCGCAGGGATTACGTGTGTGATTGCACCGAGTTTCGCACGGATATTTTACAGAAACAGCATCAACATCGGGCTTCCGCTTGTTGAGTGTGATGTCGATGCAGAGGATGGTGGCATCATTGCTGTCGATTTTGAGGCTGGAAAGATCGTGAATGCGGATACTGGTGACATGTACACCTTTCCACCACTGCCTGATTTCCTGATGAAACTGCTTGACGCCGGATTGATTGAGAATACGAAGAGGAAACTTAAGGGAACGGATGGTTGAATTTGTTATACTCAGGCACACGGCATAAATTCCACACATAAGGGATAATTTAAATTCTTAAGTGTGGTAAATCGATCAGGTGGGCGTAGATTCGTGTAGTTCGGGATATTAATCTAGTATACGAATGGACGAATCCCACGAATTGGGTATCAACTGATTTGAAAAAGCTTGGGTTTGTGCCGGTGTGAAAGATATCAGTAAAAATTATGAAAAATGGATGCCAATCTGCGGAATGTCAGATTTACGAAAAAGTACATCACCAGCCACACCCAGATGACATTTCTTACTCGCAAACTATTCACCAAACTTTTCACAAAAGTTTGATCAAAAACTGACTTCCAACCCGGAGGGCAGTTTTTACTCGATTTTTTGTGAAAAAATCGTTTTCATGGCATATCCATTCCCGGTAAATACGACAGAAGAGTAAAACCCCGGTCCATGGATCACTGAGACCCGTGCGTGATACATTCTTTTACCCCACGCAGATAACACACTTGCATAGGTGCTCTGATCAAGCAGATTGCACTGGTCACAGGGGATTTCTCGCTGCACCAGTTGATCATACCCGAGATGCGGTCGAGGAACCTCAGGATTGCGACGTTTGAGGTCGGCGAACCGATACCGGAGTACGTGGGCGTGGTGATCACCACTCTACCTGAAGCAGGCAAGGTCGGTTTTGATCACAATCACATCGTCATCGCAGACCCCGCGGACTTTGTGGCCATGATAGCGGACCGTGCAATGTTAAAGCTGCTTGATATCGGGGATGCTGCCATCATAATAGGAATCGATCCGGGCGAGCATGCCGGCGTTGCGGCGGTTGCCGGACACGTCGTGCTTTCCACTCATCGCGTTCCTGCGGTGGATGTCTATCGAACCGTGGATCAAATCATAAGATCAATACCTGCAAGGAGTGTTAACATTTGGATCGGACATGGCGTACGTCTGATCATGACTCAACTAATCAATTCGCTGCTAAAACTCGGTGTGCGCATAGAACTGGTGGATGAAACCGGGACCACGCCAACGGGGGGCAGAGATCATGACATACGTGCTGCAATCAAGATTGCACATCTCAAAGGAGTTGCAGTTGGTCAGCAGTTCATAACTCCGACAATCGGAGAGATCCGATTGATTCAGGATCACAGCAGGGAGCAAAGCGAGGGCAAACTCACGATTTCACGAATTCTTGCAGAAAGGGTTGCTACCGGCAAGTTAAGCCTCGAGGACGCAATTTTAATACAGAAGAATGCCGAAGATATAGATACCTAATGCTAACAAATGGCACCATCCGACAAACCTTTATACTAATCAATAGTTATTATATCATACATAATCACGGTGGTTGTAATGGGTATCATAAAACGAATAAGGAGTAGCTTTTCTGCGGCACTAAATAGAATTTTCAAGCGTGGAAAAACGCGGCGCATCGGAATATACGGTCCGCCGAATGCGGGGAAGACCACGCTTGCAAACAAGATCGTGCGAGACTTCACCGGCGATGTGGTTGGCTCGGTCTCAAATATCCCGCACGAGACCAGGCGGGCGCACCGCAGAGAAGGCGTGACCATCAAATCGGACAATTCAGCAATCACGCTGGACATTGTGGACACTCCTGGGCTTGCAACAAAGATTGATTTCCAGGATTTTATGAGTCAGGGTCTCAGCGAGGATGAATCCAGGCGCAGGGCAAAAGAGGCGACTGAGGGGGTAATAGAGGCGGTCAGATGGCTTGACGACCTCGAAGGCGTGATTCTGGTGATGGATGCGACCGAAGATCCGTTCACACAGGTGAACGTCACTGTAATCGGTAATATGGAGGCGCGCAATCTTCCGCTGCTGATTGCGGCAAACAAGATCGATCTTGAAAACTCAGCCCCGTCGCGCATCAAGAGCGCTTTTCCGCAGCATCCAATGGTGCCGATCTCCGCATTAAACGGCGACAACATCGACATACTGTATGGAAAAATCGCAGACCATTTCAGGTGATCAAATGAAGGGCATACAACTTGACATGATCTCAAAAGAGAAGCTTGATCGGCTCACAGTGGTGGAAAAGATACGCATGATCCTCGATGGCGTGGAAAGCGGGAAGATTATCGTTCTTGAGAGCGGACTGACTCCACAAGAGGAGACCAAGTTAATCGAAGCAACGATGACGAAGATAACTCCTGGCGAGTTCTCTGGAATCGAGATTGAGAGCTATCCCAGTGGTGCAAGCAAGTCCTGGCTCGATAAACTGCTCAAGAAGCAGGGTGGCGGGTCCCGGCTGACCATGATCGGACCGGCAGATCAACTGAAGATGATAAAACGTGATCGAGATGTGATCAGCGCGCTCGTGTCTTCAAGGTGAGGTTAAGCGGCTTGTCGGTACTTTTCAGTACTCGTACTTCCGGTGATAGCCCCGCGGTGTTATGATCCGGCTGCCGCTTAATTTTGACTCGCTGTTGCCGATGATTATGATGGCATGCATATCAACAAAGTCATCGAAATCGAGAACATCCCCCAGCGTGGTTAAAACCGCGCTCTCGCCATCCCTGAATGCGTCTTTGACAATCCCGACCGGCACCGACCCTTGCCTCTGTTTCCTGATGATCTCGATGGCTCTGCCAAAGTTGGTATTCCTGCCTCTGCTCTTCGGATTGTACAACGCAATCACGAAGTCGGCGGCTGCCGCGCTCGATAGTCGCCGCTCAATATCCTCCCACGGCGTCAACAGGTCACTTAGACTGATAACTGCAAAATCGCCAGTGATTGGAGATCCAAGAATGCTTGCTGCCGCGTTTGCAGCGGTCACTCCGGGAACCACCACAATCTCAACATCCATATCTGTTTTATCTGCGATTTCCAGCACGATCCCTGCCATGCCATAGATTCCGGCATCGCCACCGCTTATGATAGATACGATGTCTTTGCCCGATGCCAGCTCCAGTGCCTCGCTGGCTCTGGCGACCTCCTTTCCCATGCTGCTGGTTATGATCGTCTGGTCCGCAAGCAGCGAATTGATCTGGTCAAGGTATGTGGCGTTGCCGACGATGTAGCGCGATTCGGCGATTGCCTTCTGCGCTGCGACGGTCATCAAGTCCGGGTGCCCGGGACCGATGCCGATGATGTAGAGTTTACCTCCGGGAGTCATGCCCTGTTATCGGGGCTTCTGTATCTTATGTTATGTGTGTTGTGGGGGGTGCAAGGGGCGAGGCGGGATTTGGGCGCGGTCTGGTGGATGGGGTGGGCACACCACCCTGGCAGGGAAATGTTAAAATACAATACAAGTTCACCTGATCTTACCGACGGGCCCATAGCTTAGCCAGGTGGAGCGCACGGCTGATAACCGTGAGGTCCTGCGTTCGAATCGCAGTGGGCCCATTCATGCCACCGAAAAACGCCCCGATCCCGGGTCGTGCTTCGATGGTTTTAAATGATATCCGTGCAAACGGATGTCTGTGCCGTGATAGCTCAGTCTGGGAGAGCGCTGCCCTGAAGAGGCAGTTGTCCCCGGTTCAAATCCGGGTCACGGCATCCGCGTATGCACCGGTAGTGTAGCGGTTATCACCGGGCGTTGCCAACGCTCGAACTCGGGTTCGATTCCCGACCGGCGCATGGTTTTATATCATCGTTAGCGTAATCTGGGGTATGGGTGATATTCTGCGCAAAGCACGTCTTTCCACACAGCCAGCCGATGTTCTTGCGTTTACGTCCTCAATCGACGTCGATGAGTGGATATTTGAGTCAGATATTGCAGTTGACCGTGCGCACCTCGTGATGCTGACAGAAGAAGGCATTATCACGGGCGAAGTCTGTTCCCGGATACTACTAGCACTGGATATGATACAGGACGGTGGTATCGCCGAGTTGCCCCCTGAAGAGGACATACATGCTGCGATCGAGTCAAAGCTCATTGGCATTGTCAGCGAGGACATAGGCGGGCGCATGCACACCGGGCGCAGCCGAAACGATGAGGTCGCCACATGCATCAGGCTACGCTTACGCGATGAGTTGCTGTGCATGATGCGCGAACTAATCAGCCTCCGGAAAATTTTGATCGCGCACGCAAAGGTGCACACCGAGACGCTGATGCCAGGATATACGCACACACAACACGCGCAGCCGACCACGCTTGCACATCATCTGCTTGCGCACGCAGGCGCGCTCGGGCGGGATTATGCCAGACTGGCTGATGCGTACATCCGCACGAACGAGAGTCCACTTGGCGCGGCTGCGTTTGCTGGCACCGGGTTCCATGTAAACCGGGCGCGGACATGCGAGCTTCTCGGGTTTGATGGTGTGATCGAGAACTCGATGGACGCTGTGAGCGCACGCGACTTTATGATTGAGTCTGCATCGGTGTTTGCAAACCTTATGAACAATCTCAGCCGCATCGCAGCAGAACTGATCCTCTGGTCGTCATCCGAATTTGATTTCATAACCATCGACGACCGATATGCCTCCACGTCATCGATCATGCCGCAGAAGAAGAATCCGGACGTTGCAGAGCTGATACGCGGTAAAACAGGCAGCACGGTTGCCGCACTGGTTGGCATACTCACAATTACAAAGGCGCTTCCGCAGAGCTACAACCGGGACCTGCAGGAGGCAACCCCTCATCTATGGCGCGCGGCTACTTGCGCGCTTGCGAGTGTCCGCATGACCGCGGGCATGATTGACACCATGACTGTGCATGAAGAGAATCTTGCGCGGCAGGCGACTAATGGATTTGCCATGGCGACCGAACTTGCTGACGCGCTGGTGCGGAGATGTGGGATTCCATTCAGGACGGCGCACCAGATCGTTGGCACGCTTGCGCGAATGGGTGCCGCTCCATCGCTTAAAACGATCGACGAGACCTCTTTGTCGATGATCGGCAGACGGCTGAGCGACTCGGGTCTCGACGAACAGGCGATATCGGATGCGCTTGATCCTGTGGCAGGGATACGCGCGCACGTCAGCGGAGGTCCTGCACCTGACGACGTGGTGCGGGTTATTGCCATCTTTGAAAATGCATTGCAGAACGACCGGATCGTACTTGACGCGCGATGCAAGCATGTGAACGATGCCGCAGAAATGCTCGATTGTGAGGTGCAGGCGTGCAAGTACGTGTGATGATTCGAGTATGTTTGCCGCTGCGCTATCTGAAAAGTCCCCGGGCGTTTTCCATCGATTACTTTGGTTGTGTTAGTCGGGCATTCCCCTACTGCGGTATCGGCACATCCGATTTCAGTCTTACAAGGCCGCCCCACCCCGGTATATGCAACCACGTTATGCCCCTCGAACGCGATCAATCCCAACAGGAAAGCGTCCAAAGTAAGCAAATCAATTGTCGCTCTGGCTAAGCAGTATACCGTATTATTTATTTTAACTACTGATATGTAATCATCAATTATATAATTGTTGAACCGAAATGCTTAAATACTCTTGCATAGTAGTGATATTCGTGTGAGCGGGTTTCCAAACTCTTTTTACCACACTAACCCCCACTCCCCACTCCCCACACGCCCGCTCGCACAAAACCCCCCTTTAACTGCTTTTGTCTGGTTATATTGGCAATTCACATATCAAGACCTTACTATCACTAAGTGCTCACTGGAACCAAGGTAGTACAGTTATCTGATGGCACCCGACATCATCTATATTCATGCGATTCGTTATTTGTGCTGTCCGTGATCTTTTATGCCAATTTTATCACTTTTTACGGGAAATCCCATAAATAAAACACGGATTGCAGGAATTTCACGAATGTTATTTAATATCACAAATATGCTTAAGGGGGTTTGGCTTGACCCAGATTATTTTGCGACAGTCCCGAATTATTGCCCCATGTCAGCCAGCCAGTCAACCGGTCAGCCGGATATGATCAGGTGTCGGCTCATACAACTCGCCCTGCGTCTTGAGCCTCTTGATCAACTCATCCACGTACTCTTTCTCGAATCCCTGCTCTGCCGCTCTTGCAAAGACATCTTCCTTCGGAGCCATGCCACTATGCTCGTTTTCAACTTCCCGGATGATGTTGCGTAGCGTCTTGATCTTGTCGCGCTGGCTCTTGCTCACGCCGGTGGTCAGGATGTCGACATCAAACTTACCGGTCTCGGCGTCGAAAGCGACCTGCCGCAGACAGCTCTCCACTACCCGAATCACGCGCTGCGAGTCGTCGGTTGTGATCTCGTTGCTGAGTCTGATCCGTGCACTCGCCTCGCATAGCCGCACCAGCGCCTCAAGCTGCCTTGCAGTTACCGGCACAGGCGAATCCCGGTCCTCACCCTGTCGTCTCAACCCAAGATAGAATTCGATCAGTTGATTCCGCGCTTCCTCGTCCATGATCGGATAAATCTCCTTTTTCGCATACGCTATGTACTTTCGGAGGATGTCGGGCATGATTTTGGGATTGATGATCTCCATCGCAGTCTTGATGTCCGTATCGGTGATACCACTGCCAGAGATGTGCGTTTTGTGCGCGTGTAGCTCGCCTGCGTGGTGCGCACCGAGAATATGGGTTGCGATCGCAGTATCCCTGCCAATGTCAGGCTCATCTTTGAGCACGAATATCAGGTCGAATCTGGACATGAGCGCGGGCGCCATCTGGATCTGTTGCGCGATCCCCTCATAAGGATCGAATCTTCCGTATTTTGGATTTGCCGCACCAAGAAGTGAGCATCTTGATTTCAGAGTTGCTATAATACCTGCTTTTGCTATACTTACCGTTTGCTGCTCCATTGCTTCATGAATAGCGCTCCTATCCTCTGCTCGCATCTTATCCATCTCATCGACCGCTGCTATGCCCTGATCGGCAAGAACAAGTGCGCCAGCCTCAAGAGTCCACCTGCCATCGCCGAATTCATCGCGGACAGCCGCCGCCGTAAGGCCCGCAGCGCTTGAACTACGTCCACTCGTGTATATCCCACGTGGAGCCAGTTTAACGATGTATCGCAGTAATTGAGACTTGGCAATCCCGGGATCGCCGACAAGCAGCACATGCACGTCCCCGCGAATCCTTGCCCCGTCCGGAAGGTTCTTTGGGATACCTGACATCAACTGGAGCGCAAGCGCTTCTTTAACATCTTCATATCCATAAATTGAAGGGGCAATCGATTTAACAAAAGTTTTGTATATTTCCGGGTCTTTGCTCAGCTCGATGATCTCGTCTTCCTCTTCAGGAGTGATTTCGATCTCTTTAAACTCCTTGTCACGCATTTCGATGGAAACGGTGTCGAGTATGATGTCAAAGAACGTGCTTTTGCCCTCCCGTGTGATCCGCTGGTACGACCGCAGGATCCCGGTGGTGATCACGCGACCGCCCGGCGACACAAGCCCGGCAATATCATCCTCGATGTTGATGTCAAGAGTCTGTGGCTGCTCGCCCCCGCGCAGATCCTCAGGAGACTCCTGTACCCGCAGTTTTTGTGCATCTACGAACTCGGATTCTGTCAGATTTACCTTAAATGACCCTTTTCTTCCGCATTCACTATTTTTACAGATGTAAGGCTCTACGAATCTCCCGCTCGGCTGGGTCATGAACATTGTCTCCCCGCATCCGCCGCATTCGAATGCCGCAACCCGTATTCTCGGGCGCACCTCGGTTGCCATGCGCACAAGCCCGTCGATCGCGATCAGCTTTGATATGTGCTCGCTGCGCAGGTCACGTATATTCACCTTTTGCGGGATATCCATGATCCGCAGATGTGCATCCGATAGTGTCTTGTCGATCGGGAGGTCCAAACTCTGCAATGCCTCCTCTGCAACGCCAAGAACCCGGTCAGGGTGCATCAGAAGATCTTCTGCCAGATCGGAATCAAATTTCTCGATGTTTACAAAATCAACGTACAAACTACGCTTTTCAGGGTATTCGTTCGCAAGAGCAATGATATCCCCAAGATAATACCGGTTAAAAAACTTTTCCCACTGGGCAGATGTGCTGGTTTCCATGCATGTCAGGAATCGTGTCAGCATGTATTTAGGGTTTTGATCCGAATAACTAAAATCATGAACTGGGTGCGTGCATGTCTGTATCTATCAGTTTTTGTGATCATGGGGCTCTCAGACACAGTCATACCGATCCTGCCCGCTCTTTCGAGGGGCGATGCGATGACACAGAGCATGCTCTTCTCCGCGTATTTTGCCGGGGCACTCGTTACGATGATCCCGATAGGGCTGCTTGCGGACCGATATGGAAATCCACCGTTTATCTCGCTTAGCATCGTTCTGACGATTGTGTCAGGAGCGATGCTTCTCTATTTCGAGGATCCTGCCATGCTTGTCTCTGCGCGTTTCATGGAAGGGTGTGCCTGTAGCGCGTTCTTCCCCGCGGCATTCTCGATGCTGACCCGGCTCAAGGGATCGAAGCGTTACATCGGGGAGTTTAATTTTTTGCTCAATTTCGGGCTTGCCGCAGGCGTTGGCGTCGCTGCCGTACTCCTGGATTCTTATTTGAAGGGCGGGATACTGGTATTCTGTGTACTCGCACTACCAGCGCTTGCGATGTCGCTCTCGCTGAAAGAGGCTCGCGATCCCATGACCCATGTCCCTGCCCCGGGTGTGATGTCGCAGGCTTCCTCGCAGACCTCCGCAGCTCAGCGTGTCGGGCTATCTACGGTCCTCTTTAATCCACAGTACCTCCAGATGTGGATAGTTTCTTTCGTTCTCTTTGGTGGAACCGGAGTTCTTGTTGCTTATTTCCCGTCATGCACGGATTTAAGCCCGTCTCTTCAGGGGCTTGCGCTTATTGGTGTATATCTTGGGACAATGATGACTTCACTGATCTGTGGGCGTCTGAACATCACGGAAAAGCGCATGATCCGGACGGGAATCGCGATAACAAGCGCAGGCATCGCGATGACGGTTCTCCATCCGATCGGGCTTACCATCATGGGCGCGGGATCAGGTTTTGCGCTGGTCGGTCTGGTCACAGGGGCGGCATCACTCAATCTCAAGCGTGGCATGACGATGGGCGCGTTTAATACCTATACTTATGCTGGGTTTACCGTGATGCCGATTCTTGGCGCGGGGATGCTTGGTTATCTCGATTATGCGGGGCTGTTTCTGGTTACCGGCGCTGCTGTGGCGGTGACGCTTGTGTTTCCGCTGCGTGCGCTGGAGGGGTGAATGGGGGCGTGTTCGTGTCAGCCTGTTCTCAGATTCAGATGGTCTCCTATCTACAAAGTGGTGTAATGCGTTTATTATACTTGACAACTCATATTGAATTATAGAAACTGGAAAAAAGAATCGAAATTACGAAGAGATCGTTGAGAGGATTTGGAGGGTTCATCATGACAAAATGTCCGTTCTGCGATTCCGAACTGGTAGAGGAGAGGCGAGAGCTTGTGAAGGGTGTGTGGGCTACGGTTGAAATATGTCCGAACTGCAGGGATGAATGGATCGATGAAGTGGGGCATGACTGGCTGCTGCCTGCAGGATCAGGAGCACCAACCTTTTTCAGAAAAAGGTTGATCAAAAACATCCTACCAACGGTTAGGATTGCGATGTGATGCGGATGTCACCGCTTATGTCTGCTGCGGAGGCCGGGGGCGGTGGATTAAATAATGATTACGAAAATATGTATCGACCAGGAGATAACATGTCTGGAGTTGCGACCGCAGCAAAATATGTGACCGATGATGCCGGGACGCGCATCGGCGTTCTCATCAGCATCGACGACTATCACAGGCTACTCGAAGACGAGGAGGAGCTGGAATCAATTCGTGCTTATGATGCGGCGAAAGCATCTGGTGATGAGGCGATTCCTTTTGAACAAGCCGTAAAAGAGGTCGAAAGTGGATCAGGGTGAGTTATAGACTATTTATCCTGCGGCATGCCAAGAAGGAACTATCCCACATTCCTGTCAGATCCTTTGAGCGGATAAAGGAATCTATACTGCGACTGGGGGAAGATCCACTGCCACGCGGCTGCAAGAAACTGATCGGTCGGGCGGGGTGGCGGATCCGGGTTGGTGATTATCGCGTGATCTATGAGGTTGACAACGGTGAGCAGATCGTGACTGTGTTTCATATCGGGCACAGACGTGATGTTTACCGACGACGCTCATGAGCGCATTTATCGCAGTAAAACTCTGGGGTAAGTCAACAACGATACTATAAGTCTAATGTGGATTGTATCGTCTCACGCGTTGTTTAGCAGTATTGCCATAATATATGCACATCATTTCAGTCCCAGTCGTAATAACTGTGGGGCATCAATCAGTCAGCTGATTCTTGAGTTGTGATGCTATTAGATTATTTGATTCGTGACTGCTGACAGTTGTTTAATATGTAGAATCCCTTTACTGTATATCCATCTTTTCGTATACACGATAGCTCATAATATCCTACGGTAAGGTCAGTGGTGTTTATAAAAACATTGTAACTTCCGTAGCCCAATGCATTACCAACCAATATTAAATTCTCTCCATGTGATGTTTTATCTGGATTATGTATTGGATCTAATTTAATTGAGTCTATTCCAATTAAACTATGATTAGAATTTTCTTTAGATAAATTTATTAATATATTGGTATTCAGACCAGTTACTTTAATAAAAACAGGGATTTGCGTATCATCCCCGCAGTTAATACTCTCCATATCAATCACAGCATCACCTTGTAATGGAGAGTTTGAAAGTGTGGTAAATAAAACCGGAAATAAAATGTTCGAACATAGTAATAACATGCAAAAAAAGGCAAGACCTTCCAATGCTACCCGTATACACCCACCGCCTGGACATTCATGCAATTGTGCTTTCATTTCCAACCGAATGATGATTATAAGAAATATTATCCCCATAACAATAAATATAACTATATCTGCAATGACTGGGAGATCGGTTTCAACGAGATAAAGGAAGCCATATACTACGAATGAGACGAACAACAAAAAAGCCATCTCATACATCATCCGAGCCAAATCACCGACAATCGGGTGAATGGTTTCAAAATAATATCCCTTAAGAAAAATATACATTACAAAGAAGAATACTACCAGTATCATACAAGAGAGGACTTTAATAGCAAATACATACGAACGCTCGTCAACAGCTATACCTTGAAAATGATCATACACCGTAAGCAAAACAGCCCCAAAAGCCGCAAGCAATGTTACTGCAAATTTAAATCCATCGGTTTGTCCAGCCATAGAGCACATTCATTTTTACGTTGCCATATTCAACGTTCTATAAAATGTATCTTTCCCATTTTACAGTCACGACCCCCGACTCCGTTTCGTTCAAGCCTCCGGCATTCGCGGGACGGGAGGTCTGGTTGTGGTGGACCGCCATTTCTGCTTTTTCCGAGGTCTGCGCGCGAAAGTAGTGAAATCGAATATCCCACTTGGTTTGATAATCCTGAAACTTCTTTAAACATTAGTTCCAGATCGCCAAAGAAATGAAAATCACTCCTGTGCAGAACAACAAAGAAAACTGCACGTCTTGTTGCCCTTCTCCGATAACTCAAACAATCCGCTCTCTGTCACTCTGGACCTGATCTCATCTTCTTTCATATGGTGGTCGCTGAACGACAGAATCCCGTCCGGCTTTAGCACACGATGCAACTCCTCAAGCACGCTGTCAGGATCGCTCAACTTGTGAAACACATCGTAGAGCAGAGCCACATCAATGCTGCCGTCAGGTAGTCCGGT
>JAUVEF010000147.1 GCA_030594905.1 Methanosarcinales archaeon | reverse complement strand
TGATAAGATCGGCGAAGACCGCGTTTGAATCGATCGATCAGGACGTGATGGACGCTGCAAGAACGCTTGGGGCATCTGAGTTTTACACGTTTAAGAAGGTGTCACTTCCACTTGCACAGGGTGGGATCGCGTCCGGTGTCGTCATGACATGGGCTCGTGCGCTTGGCGAGTTTGGCGCGACTGCGATGGTTGCCGGGTGTATTCCGTACAGAACCGAGACGATGACTGTTGGAATCTACATGCATGCGATGTCAGGCGATATCAGCGCGTCTATAGCGCTCTCTCTGATTTTGGCGTCTTTCGCATTCACGACGCTCATCGTATTCAAATATCTCGGAACTATCGGGGATGGAAATCTCGGAACACGGGGGGCTGCGGCACAATGATTCAACTGGACGGCATCTGCAAATCCTTTGGAGAAAACGAGGTGTTGAGCTCGCTTGATCTGTCTGCAAAGAAAGGAGAGATGTTCGTCCTTCTCGGGTCTTCCGGATGCGGGAAGACGACCACACTCTCGGTGATCGCAGGACTTACAAAGGAGGACAAGGGGGACATCTACCTGGATGGGGCGCGAATAAATGATACGCCACCCCACAAGAGGGGGATCGGTTTTGTATTCCAGAATTATGCGTTATTTCCGCATCTGAACGTCTATGAAAACGTTGAATTTGGATTGAAAGCGGGAAATAAACGGAGTACCCGAGGCGGCAACAAGACTGAGGTGAAAAGAGCCCTTGAGCTTGTTGGTCTCGATGGATTTGAGAATAGAAATCCGATGAAATTAAGCGGCGGGGAACAGCAGCGGGTTGCTCTTGCAAGGGCGCTTGCAACGGAGCCAGAATGCATATTAATGGATGAACCGCTGAGCAATCTGGATGCGGTCGTTCGTGAGCGGTTGAGGCACGAGATTGCACAGTTGCAGCGGGATATCGGGCTAACAAGCATCTATGTGACGCACGATCTGGTTGAGGCGATGGCGCTTGGCGACCGGATTGCGGTCATGAACAACGGAAGGATCGAGGAGGCGGGAACGCCTGAGAAGATCTTTTATAAGCCGGAGAACGAGTTTGTTGCGAGGTTTATCGGCATGAAGAACATCTTCGAGGGGAAGATCGCCGCGCTGGATGAGGATAACGGGGTTCTACAGGTCTCGACAGGAAGTTTCGACCTGACTACAGTTTTCGTGCCATCAAGCGTCGGGACTCGTGTGAAAGCGTGCATCAGGCCCGAAGAGATCATCCTCGCAAAGCCTGACCAGAATACGAACGTGCGGAGCGCAAGAAATGAGATCGCGGGAAGAGTCGTCAGCATATCCCAAAACGGTCCTTTGATGAGGGTTCTCGTCGATGTCGGGGGAGATGAGATGTCTGTTGACATAACAAGGCTTGCGGCGCGTGATCTGGGACTGAACAGGGGCGACCGGGTTCTACTGACGTTTAAGGCAACGTCGGTTCATGTAATACTATGATTTTATGAATTTGGTAAACCAAGTGCATCTTCAAAAAAAGGGTTTATATACTCTTTCACTGATTAGTAGTTATGAAAATCAACCTATCAGGTAAAACAGATAATCAGACAGTAGAGACCAGCAAATATCCGGCAGATAATGGCGAAAACCCTATAGTCGATCCGGAAGCAATCCAGGAGGTGCGAGATGAAAAAATTTAATCTGACAGCCACGATATGGAGCGAAGAGGGCGTATATGTTTCAAAATGTCCTGAATTGGGCGTTGCAAGTTGTGGGGACACACCGGAAGAGGCGCTTATTAATTTAAAAGAAGCAGTAGAACTTTATCTCGATAACGCCAGAGTGGTAGGACTTATTGCAGATGTAGAATCTGCTCTCACATCTTCTCATAAATTCACCTCTGCATTTGAGGTCGCTGCATGAAGAAGATTCCAGTGGTTTCTTCAGACGACGTGATCAGGGTATTGAAAAAGGCGGGGTTTGAGTATGCTCCAAAGCGTGGCAAGGGCAGCCACACTGCGTTTTACAGGATTGATGAAGAAGGGCGTAAATTGCTTGTTATTGTTCCAAAAAGGAAAGAACTGCCAAAAGGAACTCTTTTATCCATTCTTCAACAAGCCAATTTATCAAAAGATGACTTTATTAAACTCTTGAAGTGAATGACTGAAATAGCGAGAGAAAAACCAACAAACCACCAGAGATGCCCCAAAATTCATTTGGAGGTAACGTGGATGAGGCTGCAAGGTGTCGTATTGGGGTAAACTATTCGTTTGGAAATCCGTAGGTGAATTAAGGATGACAATAGAAGAGCAGGTGAAACTGGCAGAAGATGCGGCACTCGGACTCGCATCCGCAACAACAGAGGCAAAGAACAGTGCACTTACGCGTGTAGCTCGCAACCTGGATGAGAATCGAGATGAGATCAAAAGGGCGAATGCGGAGGACGTGGATGATGCAGAGAAAGCAAACCTCGCACCGGCACTCATCAAAAGGCTCAAGCTCGATAATAAGAAGATCGATGAGATGATTGAGGGCGTGATATCAGTGGTCGGGCTTGTTGATCCGGTTGGAAAGGTTCTCTCTGAAACCGAACTCGACGAGTCGCTCACGCTTTACAAAGTCTCGACCCCGATCGGTTTAATCGGTGTGATCTTTGAGTCCCGACCCGATGCGCTCGTTCAGATTTCATCGCTCTGCATCAAGTCAGGGAATGCAGTCGTGCTGAAAGGGGGTTCTGAAGCTAAAGGCAGCAACAGAATACTTTTTAACTTGATAAAAGATGCAATTGAGGAGGATGCGATATTCAAAGACTCAATTCAGCTTGTCGAGACGAGGGCGGACGTGCAGGAGCTTCTGAAACTCGACAGCCATATCGATCTCATGATCCCGAGGGGGGGAAATGCGCTTGTGAGATACATCCGGGAGAACACGAAGATTCCGGTGCTCGGGCATTCGGACGGGATATGCCATGTTTACGTGGATAAGGATGCCGATCTTGATATGGCGGCTGATATTGCGTTTGATTCGAAGTGCCAGTATGCAGCGGTCTGCAACGCGATGGAAACCCTCCTCGTCCACGCGGATATTGCTGACGAGTTCCTATCCAGAGTCAAGACAATGTATGATGCCGAGGGGGTCGAGTTGAGGGGTGATGAGCGAGTGAGCGCGGTGATCGGATGCGATCCGGCATCTGATGAGGACTGGATAACCGAGTACAACGACCTTATCCTCTCGATTCGAATCGTTGACTCGCCAGGAAGCGCGATTGATCATATAAACCAGTATGGCAGCCACCACACCGATGCGATCGTAACGTCCGATGAATTGACGGCAGAGCGATTCTTAAGCGAGGTGGACTCGTCATCGGTGATGTGGAACTGCTCAACAAGGTTTGCGGACGGTTTTCGATACGGGCTTGGTTCTGAAGTCGGGATCTCGACTGGTAAGATTCACTCTCGCGGTCCTGTCGGGCTTGAGGGGCTCACGATCTACAAATACAAACTAATAGGGGCGGGGCAGGTCGTTGCTGATTACGCCGATGGCAGGAAGCGGTTTACCCATCGGCAAGTGGTGTGAGGTAGAAAATGAGGTCACTTCGAACGGATAGGGTCGTTGTCAAGGTCGGGACGAACACGCTTGCCAGTGAGGGCAGAGGTCTCAACTACGTACTGATCGAGAGCATCGCAGAGCAGATATCCGAACTCAAGGGACAGGGGCATGAGTTCATCGTCGTCACATCCGGCGCGATCGGGCTCGGGTGCAATGAACTTTCGCTTCCGGAGAGACCGGCAGAGATTGTTCTGCGGCAGGTTTGCGCTGCGATCGGGCAGAGTAAGGTTATGGAGGTGTATCATCGGGCTTTCGAGCACTATGGCGGGATCGTTGCCCAGATCCTCCTCACCTATGACGATTTCAGGGATGAGTCGAAGCACAAAAACCTTAGGAACGGGATACGCGAACTCCTGAAGCTGGGCGTCACGCCGATCATTAATGAGAACGATGTCGTTGCGACAGATGAGATCGCCGGGGCATTTGGCGATAACGACAGCCTCTCCGCGATGGTCTCGGTTGACGTAGGCGCAGGTCTCCTGATCATCCTGACCGATGTCGATGGCTTGTACGATGGCGATCC
>JAUVEF010000002.1 GCA_030594905.1 Methanosarcinales archaeon | reverse complement strand
TGGCTTGTCGTATAGCTTGGTCTTGGTCAGCAGGTTGCCTGCCCCTGCGTGTGGCTGGCGGAATAGCGTGTCGTTTGCCTTCTCAATCTCACGTGCTTCCGCTGCAAGAATCGCTGCCGCAGTCATCATCTCGTGACCTGCCGCTGCTGTGAGCGAGACTTTCTCAACGTCCTTGTGTATGAAACATGCAGGGAAGTTGATCGCTGCAACCGTGTTTGCCATGTGAAGCGCAGCGAGAGCCTTCGCCTTTGCGTACGGGTTCTCAAAGCATCCGCGCTCGACGCACTTTTCAGGGCTTCCAAGGATGTATGGCAGTTCAAGGTCTTTTCCTGACTTGCCAGATGCAACCTGATCGATCACATTGTCAAACGCTTCCTGGATCATGCGGACAGGACCACATGCGGACAGGACCTTCATAGCGTCAGCGTTAAACGACGCCATCTCTGTTGGGTCAAGGAACTCTCTCTTCGCGCCGATCAGCGGGTCGACCTTCAAGATAATCGATCCAAAACCAGCATCCTTCAGCGCCTGACGTCCATCCTTCTTGTCAGGTCCATCTGAAACGATGATTGTTGGCGTGTCCTTGTAGATCTCCCGTGCCGCGGTCGGTCCGGGTGCACCCGCATTCGGGCTGATCATAACAACAAAATCAGGGTCCCAGTGCTTGATCAGAGCCTCGGTATCCTTTGCCTCATCCTTGCCCATCTTCGCGCCGGTACCAAGCGTTCGTACCATAATACCTTTTCTTGCTGCAATCTCGTCAAGAACAAGGTCAATTACCTGGGACATCCCAAGATTCCCAAGTTTTACAAATCCAATCTTTACGTCACCCATTTATGGATCACCGAATTTAGGTATCATGGTTATGCGATATAAGGCTATTGATCGGCTGCGAGGGCGTCAAAACCGCCCCCTCCGCAGCATGGAATAGACCAGCCACGCGCCGATGATGCCCGACAGCACAAACCCACTGGCGCCAAGCACCGGAACCCCACAGACAAGCGGTTTCATGCCCGACTGGATGATCAGCGCAGAGGCAAGGATGAGTGCAGAGAGGATCATACTCGACGCGATACGGTTGCTCATGAGATCGAGTTCGGATACGATGTGGTCAAGCCCGTGATGCTCAAACTCAAGACGCAGCGTCCCCCTTTCAGCCCGCAGGAGAATCTGGTCGATCCTGTGCGGAAGCCCGCGCACGAGCCGCCCGAATCCGGGCAGCATCCGTAGCCACTCCCGTACGATCCGCGCCGGATGCATGCGTTGGAGCGCCAGATTCCGTATAAACGGTTTTGCCAGCTTCTTGAGGTTATAATCAGGATCAAGCTGTGAACAGACCTCCTCTTCGATCATCAGTGCCTTTGAGAGTAGTATAAGGCTGGGCGGCACAGTTCCATGGTGTGTCAAAACCATATCGATCATTTCACGCATCATAACACCAGTGTTCACATATCGCAGCGACTTTCCGTAGTATTTGTTGATCATGTTTGATATCTCAAACCTGAACTGCGGGAGATCAATCTCATCGTAATTGACGGCGCCTGCGTGTGCAAGCACATCGATCATGGTGTCAGGATCGTTATCAGAAAGTGCGATGAAGAAGTCCACAAGGTCATCCCGGGTCGCACGGTCAAGGTGCCCGGTCATCCCGAAATCGATGAACGCTACGACATTGTCACCCCCTTTCATCACAAGCACGTTTCCGGGATGTGGATCCCCGTGAAAAGCGCCGTGCATAAATATCTGCTTTAAAAACGATGTTGCAAAGTTGCGAGAGAGGATTTTACGATCCATGCCCGCCACACCAAGCTCATCTATGTTGGAAATCTTGATTCCATCGATAAATTCCATTGTCAGAACTTGCCATCTGGTATAGTCCCAGTAAACTCGCGGGATGTGAATGGTGGCATCATCGCTGAAGTTTTCACGGAGTTCATCCGCATTTTGTGCTTCAATCGTATAATCGAGCTCTGCGTGGATGATGCGTTCAAATTCATCTATGAATCCAACCGGATTGAACGCTTTCGCCTCTTCGATATGCTGATCAGCAAAACGTGCAAGATCACGGAGAATCCGGAGGTCTGCGTCGATCACATCTCTCACACCGGGGCGCTGCACCTTCACGCTGACGTCCTCGCCGCTGTGGAGCGTGGCACGGTGCACCTGACCAAGGGATGCTGTTGCAAGCGGCTGGTGCGAGAACGTCGCGAAGATCTCATCGATCGACTCGCCAAACTCCCCTGTGATGATGCCGCACACCTCACTATAACCAAATGATGGCACCGTGTCCTGCAACTTTTCAAGCTCTGTTATGTACTCTTTTGGAAGAATATCGTATCGCGTGCTCAGGATCTGCCCGAACTTGATGTAGGTCGGTCCGAGTTCCTCGAGCATCAGCCGGAGTCTTTCTGGGTCAGAGAGTTCAAGATGGATCTTTGGTTCCCTTGCAACACGGTCCTTCAGCGACCGTACCGGGTGGAGATTGAACCGATCGACCAGATATCCGAAACCGTACTTGATCGCAACTCTTGTGAGCGTCCGGTATCGGTGAATCTGTTTTTTGCTGATTCTCCGCATCATCACACGTCAATCTGTTATGATGGTAGATATGTATGGCGATGTTATGCATGGCAAGCATGACAATGTAGAATTGGGTGAAAACTACCCATCTGGTGAGGCTGGTAATATACTTTTACATAAATGAAAATGGTGCGTAGAGTGACTGGACTGTACAGTGTGCTGATTCACCACAACCTAAATCCCGGGCACGTACTCTTATTTCAACTGCCTGAAGAAATTAAACGCACGTGACACGCCCACGCGATGTTTTGCCTTGGACCCCGTGTCCATCGCGATACCTTTCCGTAGAAGTCCCAGTCACCAAACCCCCTACATAATTCCAGAGCCTGTGCACCACCACCCCTCTCGCGTTCGGTCTGGCTGCATCTGGTGTTTCGCACGCACCCAGTCCGCAGCAATCCCGCGCATCGATCATGGGTAGAGGGGGCGCATCAACACCGCATGCACTTTCCGCGTGACCGCTCCCGGCTAAACCACTTCCATCGTCGATGGCGGCTTTGTCGCAATGCCGTACGTAACGCTCACAACACCGGCTACCTCACTTGTGATCCGCTCAGCCAGCCGTTCCAGCACATCGTAAGATAGTCTCGTCGGTTTTGCTGTTCTTGCATCAACGCTCTCCCAGCACCTGATCTCAATCTGCATGCCGTAGTCCCGCTCTCCGTTTCTCATGCCTGTGACCCGGTCTTCGTGCAGGATCGCCATGTACTGGAAAGCCCCGGAATCTACCAGTTCATCCTCGAGGATCACTGTTGCCTGCCTGACGGTATTGATTCGCTCAGGGGTGGCTTCTCCGATCACGCGGGCGGCAAGGGCAGGTCCTGGAAACGGCATCCGGTTGTAGATAGACTCTGGCAAGCCAAGGGCTTCTGCAACCTTCCGCACGCCGTCCTTTCGCAGCATTATCAGCGGTTCTATGATCTTGTATCCAAACGTCTTCTCAGTGTCGATTCCAAGCTGCTCAAAAACATTGTGCTGCCTCTTGATCCCTGCAACGGTCTCATCCACGTCGGTCAGAATCGTTCCCTGCAGGAGATGCTTTGCCCCGCTCTCCGTAACGAGCCTGCCAAAGACGTCCTTGTAGAATGTCTGCGTGATCGCTTCCCGCTTCTCTTCGGGGTCCGCAATCCCGCTCATTGCATCAAAAAACTCGGTTCTGGCATCGATTACCTCTACGTGTACGCCGAGGTCTTTGAAGACCGAGACGATCCATTCCGGTTCACCCTGTCTCATGATGCCGTTATCGACAAAATACGTCTTGAGACGGTCTCCAAGAGCACGGTGCCCAAGCATGGTGACCGCGGATGAATCGACGCCTCCGGATAGCGCGTTTATCGCAAGACCGTCGCCGACAGTTTCGGATATCGCACTTACCTGCTGTTCTATAAAATCTTCTGAATTCAGAGCTTTTACGGTTATTTCTTCCATTATATCAGTCTCCGTATAGTTGCGTGTGTTGATGATTACTGTGGTGGTGCGTGTTTAGCTAACTACACGATTACACAGATTTCCACGAGAAAGTATGGCGGGGCAGGATATAAAATGCGAAACACATCACCAGTATCATGTATGTGCTACCATCTTCTTGCGTAAGTCTTGTGGAATCTGGAAATATCGTGGTTTTTTCGCCTCAGCTAAACACATAATATGGTGGTTTACTTAAGCTTATACTCAACCGACCATCAGCATTATCCAAAACCCTTAAGATATTACATGATAATATAATCAAACATATTCACTAAGCAGAGGGTTTTATCATCAAACAGGAAATATGGATCGAGAAATACCGACCAAAGAAACTGTCAGACGTGGTCGGGCAGGCTAACACGATCGGGCGGCTGATCTCTTATGCACATACAAGGAATCTGCCACATCTGATGTTTACAGGTCCGCCCGGAGTCGGAAAGACCGCATCTGCCGTATCCATAGCAAGAGAACTCTTTGGTGATACGTGGCATTCCAATTTTACTGAATTAAACGCAAGTGACGAGCGCGGCATCGACGTGGTGCGGCACAAGATTAAGAACTTTGCAAGGATGTCGCCGGTCGGGGACGCTGAATTCAAGATCATATTTCTGGATGAGGCTGATGCGTTGACGTCTGACGCCCAATCTGCGCTGCGCAGGACGATGGAGAAGTACACGCAGACGTGCAGGTTCATACTGTCGTGCAATTACTCATCACGGATCATAGAACCGATTCAATCGAGATGCGCAGTCTACAGGTTCAGTCAGGTCTCAGATGACGCAATCGATGAGAGAGTCCGGTATATCGCAGACTGCGAGCATCTCGACATCACAGACGAGGGAGTTGAGGCGGTCACTTACGTTGCCCGCGGCGACATGCGAAAAGCAATCAATGCGCTGCAGGCGGCAGCAATGCTTGGCACGACCATCGGTCGGGACGATATATACCAGATAACAGCAACAGCGCGTCCCGAAGAGATCAAAAAACTCATCCTGAGCGCGTACCGGGGCGATTTCGCAGAATCTCGCCGGGGGCTGGATGATTTATTGACCAAACAGGGATTGTCTGGCGAGGATATTGTTGGGCAGATATACCGGGCGATATTTGATATCGCGGAAATCCCGGACCGTAAAAGGGTTGAATCGATAGATAAAATTGGAGAAATAGATTTCAGGATCACGGAAGGTGCAAACGAGCGGATACAGCTTGATGCGCTTTTATCATGGTTTGTATTATCGGGGACTAATTAAATTGGAGATTACAATGAACGATCGAGTACCTACAGGAATACCCGGGTTCGATGAACTTTGTGGGGGCGGACTGATCAAAGACCGGACCTACCTGCTGGCAGGGACATCGGGTACCGGCAAAACGAACTTTGCGTTCCAGTTTCTGTGCAATGGAGCCACCCAGTACGGCGAAACCGGCATCTTTGTCGCAACCGAGGAACGTCCTCCGCAGATTCGCGAGAATCTTTCGAGGTTTGGATGGGACATTGCGGCGCTTGAAGAGAATGAGAAGCTTGCGATCATCGATGCGTGTTCCACAAAGATCGGCATCCCGTCGCAGGAGCGGTATGTGGATGTGCGCCCGTTTGATATGCGTGCCACACTTGACCAAATCATTGAGATACAGGATGCAACCGGTGCAAAACGCGCTGTGATTGATTCGAGCACGGCCATTGGATTTCATTTTCAGGATCCGTCGAAGATCAGGATCGAACTGCTCAAACTGAGCACGACCCTTGAGATTCTGGGTCTGACAACGATCCTGACCTGTGAGATTATTGACGACACCATGCAGAGCAGGTTTGGCGTCGAGAACTTCGTGACCGAGGGCACGATCATGCTGTACAACCAGCGCCGTAAGAACGTGCGTGTCCGCAGTATGGAGATCTTCAAGATGCGCGGATCTGACCACAGCAAGGACATTCACCCCTACGAGATCACATCGGCAGGCATAGTCATCCATCCGCACGAAGAGGTCTACTAAGGTAATGGGGCATCATGAACCAGGGTCACCGGGGATGCGGCTCCACGCTATTTTCCATATAGGTCCGGCAGAACCTGTGTTTCTGGCAGAAAACAGCTTCTACGACCAGAAGCGATCGCCGCTCACCGGGCGTTACCTCGAAGAACTCGCCGCGGTTGCGGGCAGCGGCAGCAGTAGCGACAATAGTTCCGTACAACTGATCGATCCGGGTAGCAGCACCCCAATTGCAGTAGCGGTTTACGTGCATTCGCAGGGCATAGACCACTGGCTCGTGCTCACGAACGTGATCTCAAAGGACACGCGTTTTCCAGGAAGAGTATCTGATATCTTTGGCAGTCGAAGTGAAATTATTGAAACAAACGCATCTGATCTACGCGAGGCAGTAATTGAGTATTATTCCATCTTTCTTGCGAACAGGTGGCTATGTGAATCCTGCGCGCGTGAAGAGATGCCGTATCTTGATCTCGGGACGGCTGTGTCGGTGCGTGAACTGCTGCATGAAACGCCGGGGAGTGAAACTGGAAAAACCGATCAGCAGGGTCAGGACGTGCGAAACAATCGCCTGACGCGTCTTATTCGCAAAGCAACATCCGGAAAAGGATTTGATCCTGCCCGCGCAGACGTGCTTGAGATCTGCTGCGGAGACGGGAGTGCCACAGGTGTGCTCCGCGAGATCGGCTGCGACCCAATCTGCATCGATCATGATATGTGCGACATCTGTGACGGACTTAAGAGCGGGGCGCTCCATGATGCAAGATCAATCGTTCTTGACGCCGCAGAACTCTCATTGTTCTTTGATCATGAGTTTGACTGCGTGGTAGGGTTCATGATCGGTCCTATCCAGCCGTTTAACGAGGGGGCATGGGCGGCGGTGCTGCGCGAATCCGTAAAAGTCGTGCGGACGCCCGGGTTGTTAATCTTCACGTTCCACAACAGGGACGAGCTTCTATTTACCATGGATGTGCTCGATGATCGTGTAACCGATGTGGAGATACTTGAAAACACGCCGGATATTGGATATGACCGGTGGGTATATGTTGGTTTAGTGAAATGAGGTAGAAAATACATGGAAATTACAAACGAAACACAGATTATAACTATCTGCCCGGCTTGTTCGTCGCAGGAGCTTCATGACGTGCTGAAACGGCGTGGCAGTGATCAACTGGTGCGATGCACAGAGTGCGGCAGCGTGCATAACGTCGCCTTGCAGACGCAGGCAGCCCCGGAAACCACAAGCGTCAGGATCATTGTGAGCGTGGGCGAGGACTCGGCACAGTACAACATCGAACTGCCGCTTGATCATGAGGTCTACACTGGCGACGAACTGCTTGTGGACGATCCGTCTGCGGACGAGGTGCATCTGGCAGAGGTTGCCTCGGTTGAGTCACGCGGAGCGCGGGTGATATCGGCTCTCGCTGCCGACGTCGACACGATATGGTCACGGGCGATCGATAAGGTGACTGTGAAGGTGGCGATCCACGACGGCAAAAAAACCCGGTCGGTTCGGTTGCAGGAATATGGGGACCGGGAGTTTACGGTTGGTAGTGTCGAGGATATTTCCGGAAGCAGATGCAGGATTGTCAGAATCAAGACACGAGAACGTGGATTTCGGAAATATAATGGCAATGTTGTCCGTGCGAAGGATGTTAAGCGGATATTTGCGGAAAGGGCATAAATCTGGCAGCGTCCTGAACCGGGGCGAATATATACACCAGATCCGGACATGCCCGGTATCCTGTGGAATTCCGGGGATGTCACGTCACCAGAGGTTACATGAGATTCAATGAATCGGTTTAAGCAAGTTGTAAGTAAAATCCATGTGATCAGTGTTCATCTGTGGCTAAAAGCTTTTATCGGCCACAGATTTCACAGTTATTTTTAAAAGAACGGGATTCGTTCAAGAGTTTCATACCATATTTGGATGTATCTGATCGCACCACCGGCAAAGATATGCTCCAAACACTTGTTTAATGTGACCGCCCCCTATTTACAGATATTACCAATTACCCGATTTGGCGATACTGGTGACGCGTGGCAACCACGCCTAAAAAACACAAAAGCCAAAACCTTTAAAGGGTTTCCTTGCGTATTATCAATATGGGGATCAGGTTTCGGTGCCATCGTGGGCAGCGAACCAGGGAGTGAACTCGTGAATAAGAAAAAATATCCATCAGTATATACCACTCTTGCGATCGGTAGCGTCGAGCTTCCAAACAGGATCGTGTTTCCTTCGTGGCAGGTGAACTATGCGAATACAGACGGAACAGTCTCAGATAAACTCACGGATCTTGTCGCAATGGGGCAAGCGCAGGTTGCAGACCCGGGGATTATGAAAAAATCACTCGAAAGGCGTGAAGGTGATGAAGGGCGTGCACAAAATGCAACAAGTGTATGTTCTGGACGACTGGCGACCCTGAGATGTACTGTAGTGTCAATCCGAAATTGAAACGGTGATTTACGCAATGGTAAGGCTCTTTGATACAATTCGGGACAGCGACATTCTGGCCCCACCCGATGAGTGCATAAAAGGCTCCCGAAAGCTTTTTGCGAGAACCTTGTATACTCATTCGGATCGGTGCTCGTTGTTGATGACAACGGAAACAGGCGGATGGTCACCGCATACAACCTGCAGTACGGACTGCAGAAGATCGGATATGGCATTAGGATATGTGATACAACATGAAAGGAGAAACAGATAATGCAAGGCGCTTATGAGAAGATACCCGTGCTCAAGATCGGTGATTTCCTAATCACATCGATTCAGGTCGCACTTCACGACAAACTTGCGCTGGGGTTACAGGACGACATCCTGGCTAAGATACAGGAGACGAATGCGAAAGGGCTAATAATCGATGTGACGGCGATTGACGTCCTTGACAGCTTCATAACAAGGATACTTGTGGAGATTGCGAAGATGGCAAACATCATGGGAGTCAAGACCGTTCTCGTGGGAATGCAGCCAGCAATCGCCATAACGCTCGTTGAGTTTGGGATGGAGCTGACCGGAATACAGACCGCGCTCAACCTCGAAAAGGGACTGGAACTTCTTGAGAAAATTTCCCAGGAAGAATAAAGGGATATATAGTGATAATATGCCTGATACTGAAGAGACTATACCAATTAAGGACGAGTATGACATAGTGACTGCCAGATCGGCTGGGAAGAAGATCGCTTCATCAACAGGGTTTGGACTCGTGGACCAGACACGGATATCAACAGCCATATCCGAACTGGCACGAAACATTCTGCGGTATGCCGAGACTGGGACTGTGTATGTCCGACAGGTGACTGCAGAAAGAGGGGGCGGCATCGAGATCGTGGCAGAAGATCAGGGTCCGGGAATTGCAAATCTCGATCTTGCGATGACCGATGGTCATACCACGGGCGGAGGGCTTGGGGCAGGGCTTCCTGGAACAAAGCGGTTGATGGACGAGTTTGAGATCGATACCGAGGTCGGGCGCGGTACAACCGTCACGACGCGAAAATGGGTGTAGTAGTATGGTCGATGATGGTGGACTGCGCGAGGAGTATTCCGGACTTTTGAAACATTTTTTGGAGTCGGGTGACGATCGATATCTGTTAGATATTGAAATTATGTCCAAGAAATGCGTCAGGGCTAATATCGGACCTGATTATATGCTTGAGGCTCACCTGAATACGCTCAATGATCTCGCCGCCGAGTTTCAGATCACAGAGACCGTTCGCATGTTTAACAGCGCATCTGAACCGTTGATCCAGTTAATGATGGGTTATGCAACCGCATACCACGAATACATCGATATGCATGAACAGCGATACCAGCGCGAAAAGGAACTCGCAGACGAACTGAATGATGCAAACCGGCTTCAGGAGATGTTTATCAGTATCATGAGCCATGACCTGCGGAGTCCGCTTTCCGCAATCGTTGGTTACAGTGGGCTGATCGAGATGCGATCGGAGGACGATGTGAAGATCCACGGTTTTGCAAACAAGATAGAGAATGCCGCACTGGATGCCGATCGAATGATTGAAAACATGAGAACTTATTCCAAACTAAAAAGAGGGCTTTCTGAGGAAGATTTTAATGATATCGATCTTTGCGAGATGTTAACTGAAATATTAAGTTTCTTGGATGAAAAAATAAAAGAACATGGCACAATAATTGATATAAAATATCAGACGGAGGGGGAATATCCTGTGCATGGAACCGGGTTCTTGCAGAACGCATTTATTAATATCATCGACAATTCGATCAAATATAGCCCAAAAAATTCGATGATTACCCTGACAATCGATGAAGGCGATTCTGACTGGATATTTGGAGTGGCAGATCACGGGGATGGCGTACCTGATGAGATGAAGGAATCGGTATTCGAGCGGTTCGTGCGAAATGATAAGCGCGGGATCAAGGGAAGTGGAATCGGGCTTGCGATCACGAAATATGCGGTAGAGCTTCACCACGGGAAGGTCTGGATCAAGGATAATCCGGGCGGGGGCTGCATATTTCATATATTGGTGCCAAAAGCATGAAAATCGAAGTGATTACGATACCAAAGGAAGGCGAAACCGAGAACGGCGACGCATACTTTGTGAGGGAAACGGATGGATGCGCCGTACTTGCGGTGATAGACGGAATCGGGCACGGGGATCTTGCGCACGCGGCATCGCAGAAAGTGGTTGAGTGCCTTGAGGTGTGCTGCAACCCGGATACGAATTTGGATCAGGATCTGGATTTTGCGATCCGGAGCTGCCACGAAGCGCTGCAATCGACAAGGGGTGCAGTGCTTGCCATTGCACATGTCGTGGATGACTGTATCCGGTTTGTAGGTATTGGGAACATAACCGCGCTGAAGGTTCGGGACGGGGAGTCTCATTTCACATCGATGAATGGAATCGTCGGACGTAATCTTAAGAATGTGAAAGTTTTTTCATATCCGTACAATGAAGGTGACACCATCATGATGTATAGCGACGGGATACGCGGGCTTGATATTATAAATTATGACCTGTCTCTTGATCTCCACGAACTCGGAGCGGCAATCCTCCTGGATCATCGCGTCGATGACGATTCCACGATCCTGCTTGCAAGGTAACCTATCTATCGCACGATCTTGGATATGTTGAGTTCAAGAATGTCTTCGGCACCAAAGTGCTTCAATTCAGGAATCAGGGTGTTTACGGTCACCTTTTCGACCACCGTCTCGATTGCATAATATTCCGAATCATATAGTTTGGACACGGTTGGCATCTTCAATGCTGGCAGCGCGCTGATTACTTCATCGAGTCGGTCAGCCGGCACATTCATGTTCAGTAGCACCTTGCCACGAGCTTCAATGACAGAAAGAAGCAGCATACGGATCTCCTCGATCTCTTTTCGCTTTGCGGGATCGTTCCAGCTATCTTTGTTCGCGACCAGTTTCGTAACCGATTCAAGCATCACGTCGATGATCTTTAAGTTGTTTTTTCGGAGCGTGGATCCTGTTTCGGTCACATCGACCACGACATCCATTAGATCCGGAACCTTCGCCTCAGTTGCGCCGTAAGAGAAGTGGATATCCACGGGAATTCCAAGTTTTTCAAAATAGTCTCTGGTGATATTCGGATACTCAGTTGTGACTCTGCTACGCGGCTTAATCTCCTGCGTGGAATCAATCCCCTGATCATCGGGCACCGCGATCACGATCTTGACGATCCCTGCGCCCTGCTTGCTGTATGGCAGGTCTGCGATCTCGACAACGTCTGCGCCAGACTCGATCACCCAGTCGTGACCGGATATGCCCACATCGAAGTAGCCCTCTGCGACATAACCCGGAATCTCCTGCGGGCGCAGGATCTTCACTTTCTCGATCCGCGGGTCCACGATTTTTGGATTGTACTCTCGATCAGTCCTTTTGATCTCGAGATCTGCCTGTTTGAACAGCAGGAGTGTCTGCTCCCCGAGGCTGCCTTTCGGTATTGCTATGTTTATCATCAAGTGTTCATCTGATCCATCTCACTAATAGTTTTCTTTGGGGGGCAGTGAGAGTTTTTGAATTTCTGTAGGATGGTACAACCTTACTTTTAGAGCTACGCAAAAACAAAGGCTTAGCCACCTGTTTTTTGTTGCCACCAACAGATTCTGAATAATCCACCCCTGCATCCTCAAAGATTCACGCCCGTCCATTATATCACGCAGTCAGGAGTTGCGCCGCATCTTTTGCAAAGTACGTGATGATCATGTCAGCGCCCGCACGCTTGATCGATAGTAATGATTCGCATATCGCCTGATCGCGATCGAGCCACCCCCTCGCACCGGCAGCCACGATCATCGCATACTCGCCGCTCACCTGATATGCAGCAGTTGGCATCGAAAACGTGGTCTTGACCCGGTGCAGGACATCGAGATACGGGAGCGCAGGCTTCACCATCACGATGTCGGCACCCTCGTCTATGTCTAGTTCGAGCTCGCGCATCGCCTCATCCGAGTTTGCAGGATCCATCTGGTATCCGGAGCGGTCTCCAAACGCGTATCCCGAATCCGCAGCCTCTCGAAACGGGCCATAGAAGCATGAACAGTACTTGGCGGCGTAGGACATGATCGGAGTGTCTGTGAACCCATCAATATCAAGAGCGGTCCTGATCGCGCGTACCATGCCATCCATCATGCCAGATGGCGCAACAATGTCAGCACCTGCCCGGGCATGGCTTGCCGCAACTTTTCCGAGAATGGGCAGCGTCGGGTCGTTGAGCACCCGCTCGGCATCATAATCGACGATGCCGCAGTGCCCGTGCGTGGTGTACTCACACAGACAGACATCAGTTATAATAAGTAGATCGTCCGTTTCAGACCGGATATTTTGTATTGCCTGCTGAATAACGCCATTATCGTCGTAAGCGCTCGACCCCTCTTCGTCCTTTGTTTCAGGTATCCCAAAAAGGAGAATTGCAGGGATTCCAAGCTCTTCAATTTCATTTGCCTCATCCGCGACCCCGTCCAGTGGGAGCCGATATTGGCCTGGCATGGATCCGATCTCTACTGGTTTTTCGATGGTTTCATCCACGAAGATTGGGCAGATCAGGTTATTTACGGAAAGCTCTGTTTCAACCACGAGATTTCGTATTCCAGGCTGCCGCAACCTGCGCATCCGTGTTTTCGGGAACATAGCATCATATATTAGGATCGCATCGATGATTAATCCTTCGACTGCCAGAGGGCGCCGCGCCATCGTGTGTCGCCATAAACCCGCCCACCCATCACACTTTAATATCAAGCACCCGATTATATTACTATGCCCGAACAGCAGGACTACCTCGAGAATTACACGAGCGTAAAAAGCATCGTGCGTGAGGCGTTGCCGTTTGAACTCATATACACAGTCGGTGGAGTCTTTGCTGGCATTATTCTGGTTCAGATGACTGATCAGATTGAGATGATCCCAGGGCTTCTGGTACTCGTGCCTGCGATACTTGGAATGCGCGGCAACATCTCCTGCACACTCGGATCTCGGCTTGGCAGCGCGGTACACCTTGGATTGATCGATAAGATCGAGCGCAACCCGGAGCTGATTGGCAATGTGGCAGGCTCGCTTGTGCTCAGCCTGATTATGTCGATTGTGCTTGGGATTCTTGCACACCTCTTCACGATCGCTCTTGGGATGCAGAGTGCCGGCATAGTGGTGCTCGTTGCGATAGCGGTCTTCGCAGGGATGCTATCAGGCATCGTCCTCTCTGCCATCGCGGTAGTCATAACCCTCGGTGCATTCAGGCGCGGTCTTGATCCGGATAATATCACAACGCCCGCACTCGGAACGCTTGGCGATATCGTCACGATGTTTATGATTTTCCTGGCGGTGAAGGGGGTGACCTGGATATGGCATATTACACCGTAACCGGAATTGTGAAGCGCGGCATTCCTGTTCTTTTCGTCGCTGCGATCATCGGCACGATGGCAGGACAGATGCTACAGGCGAGACAGGAGTTGTTAATCAATTTTTCCGTGCTTCTGATACTGATTCCCCCGTTAATTAAGATTGGTGGCGATACCGGATCGATTCTCGGAGCAAGACTCTCGACAGCATTTCGTCTCGGTCTTGTGGACTCAACAGGAAGTGTGGTGGTCCGGAATAGCGTTCTCGCGTGCCTGCTGATTGGATTTGCCGCCTGTCTGATGCTAAGCATGGTTGTCTGGGTGGCAGCGATTGCATTAAACATCGACGTCGTGTATGGTACGCTGCTTAAACTAACACTAGTCGCCGGATCCATTGATATTGTCGTGGTCTTTGCCCTAACGATCTGCATCACATTTCTGGCGCATAAGTATGGTCTTGATCCAGATGACGTCGTGATACCGATCACTACCTCGATCGGCGACATCGTAGGGATTGTGTCAGTCTTTGTCGCAATCCGGATGGTGCTGTAAACCGGATATGACCTGATGCCTGTGGTGGTGAGCAATACTTTGAAATGCAGGAGTATTTCTGCCAATTACCCACCATATAACTCCGGATCGCATCATCGGGTGGCATAACCGTCCGGCAGTCCGGCATCTGACAACGCATTTTCCGTGTTTTACCGCTGGCAGGATGCAGTACCACACCCGCGCTACACCCATCGGCACATGGTGCACCACATACCCCACAAATCCAAACCTTTCTTTTGTCATGCGTTGTAATTACACTGACATGGATTACGAGGTCGTTGTGGTTGGAGCAGGACCTGCCGGCTGTCTGGCAGCGAAGTACGCCGCAAAGAATGGAGCAAAGACGCTTATCATCGAAGAACATGCATCCATCGGGTCGCCGGTGCAGTGCACAGGGCTGCTGAGCGTAAACGCAGTTAGGGAGTGCGAGATAGTTCCTGACAGCCGATTTTATCCAATAAAGGGCGCGTTTGTCTATGCACCTGACGGACGGCGAATTTGCATATCGGGGGGTGAGATCAAGGCTTACGTGGTCGATCGGAGGTTTTTTGACCGCGCGCTTGCGCATGATGCGGTCAGAGAAGGCGCAGAAATACTCATGAGGACACGCGCGGTCGGCATGGATACCCGGGATCAGGAAAATCGCGCTGATCACAGAAAGATTCTCCACATCCTGACCGAAGGGGAGCCAGATACGATCGAGGCAGACGTTATCATCGGAGCCGACGGGATCAAGAGCCATGTTGCACGGTGGGCTGGCATTGACACGCCAAAAACGATCCTTTCAGGCGCACAGCTAAGCACGGTCTATGATTTCGACGATTCCCACTTTGTTGAGATATTTCCGGGATCGTGTGCGCCAGGATTCTTTGCATGGGCGGTTCCGTACCATGACGGCGCACGGATTGGGCTTGCGGTCAGACCAAAACCGCAACAGATCGTAAGATCAAGGTCCGAATCAGAGGCTGGATCAGAGGCGAAACCCCGAGCAGGGTCAGGGGCAGGGGCAGGGACAGTGACCGGGACAGCAACTGGCTCTGCATGGGATTATCTGCAACGATTGGTTTCAGAACACAGTATCATAGCAGGAAAGTGCCATTCCGGCATCACAGGGATCGTGCTTGGCGGAATACCGATTGGCGCACCGCAGAAAGCAGTCGCAGATGGCGTGATGATCACCGGTGACGCGGCAGGGCAGGTCAAACCGACATCCGGAGGGGGTGTGTATCCCGGCGCAATCTGCGCGAAGATCGCCGGAAAAGTAGCTGCGGATGCAGTCAGGGATGGCGACACGTCTGCCAGGCGGCTTGCAGTGTATGATCGGCTCTGGAGAGCGAAGATCGGGCGAGAACTGGTGATCGGAAAGAGAATTAATGAATGGATGGCAAATCTCAGCGATTCAAGGATCAATCGATTGATTGAAGTGATGGATGACGATGAATTACTGGATATAATCACGAGATATGGCGATATGGACCATCCGTCCGTTGTCATGCGAAAACTTCTGATGAACCGGAAGAGCGTGGGTGTTTTTGCAAAACTGATCCGGATGCTATGAACGGCACAAAAACACCAAAAGGAGTGCGTGTTTAGCTAACAATAAGATTGCACGAATTTTCACTGGAAAATGTGAGAGGACCGGATATAGAACACAAAACCAACCAATGTATCCGGTCTAATACTACACTCTTGTGTTAATATTATGAAATCTCGTGGTTTTTTGTTCACATCAGCTAAACACATACAAAAAGAACACGGGAATTGCTGCCACTTCCAAACACACCCAAAAACGAGAGCGTTTCACGGCACTTTGACGAGATAACTCCGCTGCCGCACATAGACGACACTTACACCAATATCGCGCAATCTCGCCTTCAATTCAGCGTCGTTGGTCAAAACAGCCGCGCTCATCCTATCAGCAAGCGCGAGAATGGCGTCATCGACATTTCCGGCGGTCTCGACGATCTTGCACCGGTCTAACAGTGATACAGCAACGCTGGCAGCGATTTGATCCACACCTCTGCCAGACGATGCGAGCCGCTCCAGTTCACACACCACGCCAGACGGCACAAAATACTCGTCAAAGTCGAGCGCGGTAAGATCTGAAAATATATCGACACCCAACTGCACCGGAACCATCAGCGCATTGGTGTCGAGAACGATCTTCATTCAGCCAGCTCGCCAACCCCGATCAGGCGCCACCTGGCTCCGATTTGTCTTGATATCGCAACTCTTGCCCCGATCTCAGCGCATACGGGACGTTTTAGCCGGACGTTGATAGTAGAGCCGCGCGTGCCTGCGACGATGCCAACCGTGGTCGCGGTTCCAATGTTTAACATAAGTGGCTCGTTTACGCGGATGGCATCGACCACAGCGCTGTCACTCGATCCGACGACCCACTCAAGAAGTGTGGTGTGCATCTTGAACGATTCCCAGACCGGGGGCAGCGTACCGGGTTTGCCAGCAATCTGACCGGTGAGCTGGTCGCTTTTTGTCATTGCAGAGTCCAATTTCGTACCAATCGCAAGAAGTCCACCAGGGGTTGCTTTTTTCTGCTTTTTCCTACCCGTGATTATGTTTGTAACCTCGGTTATGATCGGTATCCACTGTACACTGCCAATCTGCTCAACCCGCCGCCCGGGTCTGATCTCAATTTCATCGCCGACACGCAGATTGCCCTGGCTGAGCGTGCCGCCGATAACGCCGCCGATCAGTTGTTCAGGGGGTGCACCCGGTCGGTTAACATCGAACGATCGTGCAACCAGAAGGCGCATCGGTTTATCTACATCAGACACCGGAGTTGGAATTTCCTCTTCGAGTATTTGAATTAAAAGATCAATGTTTATCCCTTGTTGCGCAGAAATTGGGACAATTAGAGCATCTTCTGCAACTGTACCCTTAACAAACTTCTTTATATCATTATGATGCTCGATCACGTCCTGCTTTGATACTAAATCAAGTTTATTGTGAACGATCACGATATTTTTGATTCCAATGATATCAAGTGCCATCAGATGTTCTCTTGTCTGTGGCTGCGGGCATGGTTCATTCGCTCCGATAACGAGCACTGCACCATCCATAATGGCAGCGCCTGATAGCATGGTAGCCATCAACGTCTCGTGACCTGGTGAATCGACAAACGAAACCATACGCAGCTCCTCAGTCGCTGCGCCGCAATGCTGGCATTCCTTTTCTACGGTATAACACAGCGGTTCTTCACATTTGGGGCACCGCCTGAAGGTGATATCTGCATAGCCCAATCGTATTGAGATACCTCGTTTTAGCTCTTCGCTATGCTGATCCGTCCACACCCCGGAGAGCGCGCTTACGAGCGTGGTTTTTCCATGATCGACATGCCCGACCATGCCGATATTAACACAGGGCTGTTTCAATCGTTTTTATCCTCCGGAAACTTCTGTACCATAATATCCGCGGCAGTTATAAGAAACTTGTGGGTAAGAGACGACTCTCTGGTAATTCGCGAGTGCACACACTTTTCCACCCAAATCAGGAAGATTCGGTTAATTGCACGGAAGATTGAACGTAACTATTTAGATAGGTTGTTTTGCCCCGCGATTGCGATTATACTTCCTATTAGGAAAAATAACCGCCACTATCGAGAAAAATAGACCGGACACAGAAACTCATGTCCGGGACGATGGAGGTGGGGCAAGCAATTTTGTGCAACTGCTGCCCCCTCTCGATTTTACTCAGCCACCTTCACCATGCACGGTCGGATCACCTTTGATTTGTATTTGTACCCGCGCTGCAGTTCCTCTACAACAGTTTCGCTTGCAACGTCGCACTGCACTTTAGCAACGGTCTCGTGCAGGTGCGGATCAAAGGTCTCGCCGACCGCCTCGATATGTAAAACATCCTCCTTTTCCAGCACAGCCCATAACTGCTGGAAAATCATCTCTATTCCCTTTTTGACGGCGCTTACATCATTGTTTTGCTGGACTGAATCAAGAGCGCGATCGAAATTGTCGGCCACGTCGAGCAATGATAGAATAAGCTCTTCATTCGCATATTCAATCGAGTCTACCGTTTCTTTAGCGGTTCTCTTCTTGTAGTTTGCAAAATCTGCCTGAAGCCTCTGTAATTGTGCGAAGCTCGAGTCTGCTCGCTCTTCGCACTTTTTGAGGCTCGCTTTTAGCTGTTGCAACTCTTGCTGCGGTTCGGCGTCAGCATCCTCTTCGATTGCCTCATTAGGCTCTTCGCGGGTCCCGGCATCCTCGCGATCGATATCAATACCGGTCATAGTCGTGTGCTGATTGACCCGGTCCCGGAGCTAGTTCCCTGCGTGTAGTTGCAAATATATCATCGATCTTGAGAATCATGGCTACGGCATCGGTGGCAGATTTCAGGGACTGGGTTTTCACGCGGAGTGGTTCGATGATACCCTGCTCATGCATGTCCGCAACCTCACCGCTATATACATTGATGCCGGACGAACGGTTGCCTTCGATATGCTTTGACTTAAGCGTGGTCAACAGATTATCGGCGTCAAAACCGGCATTGTCCGCAAGCGTGTACGGGATTGTTTCCAGCGCATCGGCAAATGCACTCACTGCAAGCTGCTCCTTACCGCCAATGGTTGCGGCATACTTCTTAAGACGCAGCGAAAGCTCGATCTCACATGCGCCACCGCCAGCAGTAACCTTACCATCCTCAATAGTGTCTGCCACGACCCTGAGTGCGTCATTCAGTGCGCCTTCGACGGTGTCCACAACGTGCACGGTGCTGCCGTGTGCGACGATGGAGACTGTGCGCGGACCCGTGCAACCTGTTATATACATCAGTTCCTCGTCTTCGCCGCCCGTTTCCTCGATACGTCCGGCTGTGCCGAGATCGCTCTCTTCGACATCCACGATGTTAGAGATTATGGTTGCGCCGGTTGCCCGTGAAATCGCCTCTAAGTCGGCATCTTTGACCCGTGCAACTCCAAGTATCCCGCGTTTGATGAGATAACCCTGTGAAGACTCGGTTATGCTTTTTGCAGTAAATACGACGTTTGTACCGATGTTGTAGAGGCTATCAATGTCTGATTTAATAGAAGCCTCCTCGCCGTCATAAAATCCCTGCATCTCGTCCGGAGAACTTATTTTGACTTTATCTTTGCTTTTTCCGCCAGGCATTACACCGAATTTTCGGTATTCTATGCTGGACGTTAGCAGTGCTATACGCGCATTTTCGACGCGTTTTGGCATGGCATCGTTCACGCGAGACTTGTCAATCACTATACCAGTTATCAGTTCGGAGTCCTCGATGCGCTTGCCAACGCTCGTCTTGATCAGGATGTCGTGGAATACATCAACGATTCCGTTTTCCTCAACTGCCTGTGCCGCCTGCACACACAGAGGTGCCAGCGCAGATTCTTCTTGCACCTTACCAACCATCGCGGTCGATGCGATGTTCTGCAGGGTATCGGTGTTATCCCGTGCCACCTCAGTTGCAAGTTCGCTAAGTATCTCCTGTGATTTGCCCTCGGCCAGTTTATATCCTACGCTGATGGTTGTTGGGTGGATGCCTTGATCTACCAGGTTGCCTGCTTTCTTCAGCAGTTCCCCTGCAAACATCACAGCGGCAGTCGTGCCGTCACCTGCTTCCTTTTCCTGCGTACTCGCAACGGCGACGATGGTTTTTGCGCTTGGATGTTCTACATCGATCTTGCGCAGAATGGTCTCCCCATCATTGGTGATTGTAATATCGCCCGCAGCATCGACCAGCATTTTATCCATACCGCTTGGACCGAACGTCGATTTTACTGTGTTTGCCACCGCCATGGCAGCAGTGATATTCATGTGTATAGCGTCCTTCTTCTGTATGCGCTCTTTACTTGGATCTATTACGACTATTGGTTGAGTTATCTGTCCAGCCATTCTAAACCTCCATAATTGGTATGATTTAACTGATAGTACTTCTATAAAAGGATTACGAAATGGGGGTGTCTACCTAAATCGTTTCAATGTTAGGGAGGTTTATGCGAGCGGGCACATGGAGGGAGGGGGGAGTTGGGGGGGGAGTTGGGGGAATGTTGTAAAAAAGTTATTTTCCCGCTCGCATATATAACAATTAGACATGATAGTATATAAACTTTGTGGCTCGATAGCTACATAATTGTGGGGCGGCATGTCAGATCACAATAGCACGACGATAGTAAAACTGTGGCAGATCGTTTCGTTGCCGAGAGCCCCACTCATCTGCACACACCCACAATCTCCTGCCGCTCAACGTCCACAAGCCCCATATCCGTGATCTTGAGCCTCGGTACTACGGGGAGTGCAAGGAACGAGAGCGTCATGAATGGGGACGGCAGCACGCACCCGATCTCCTGCATCATGGCATGAAGTCCGCGGAGTTTCGCATCCACCGATTCAACGCTTCCGGCAGATAGTAAGCCTGCAAAG
>JAUVEF010000032.1 GCA_030594905.1 Methanosarcinales archaeon | reverse complement strand
AAAGGCAAAGTCCTCCCGGATTTTGCCGCACTTTTATTTTTTAATGGTATATACACTACAGCATCCAGCACTCTATGTATCATTTCATTTACGAAAAAGTATATCGCCAGCCCCCCGGAGGGCATTTCTTACTCGCAAACTATTCACCAAACTTTTCACAAAAGTTTGATCAAAAACTGCCCTCCGGGTCAGATGCGGTTTTCACTCGTAAACTTTTGTGAAAAAATCGTTCATCGACCAAACACCGGAGCCATGTTGGCAAACATGCCCCGGTGAATCGTCGAAACCAAAAAAAACCTGTTAGATTCTTCTGCCACGGCGCCCGCCTTTTGACATGGTGCCATCATGCGGCAGCGGCGTTACATCTTCTATCCTTCCGATGCGTATTCCGGTCCTCGCGAAAGCACGTATTGCCGCCTGTGCGCTTGGTCCCGGACTTCGCTGTTTGTTGCCACCGGGAGCTCTGATCTTAATATGAACGCCGGTAAACCCGCGGTTCTTCAACTGCTCCACTACCTGGGCGACGATCTTCATCGAGATGTAGGGGGAGCCTTCGTCTCGGGCGACCTTGGTGACCATGCCTCCGGATGATTTTGCAATGGTCTCAGCCCCGGTCAAATCAGTAACCGTGATGATCGTGTTGTTGAATGACGAATGGATATGTGCAACTGCCCATTTCTGTTCTGCCATGATCACTGCGCCTCCTCTTGTGCCCCGTCGAGTATGCTCTCGCCGGTAGCAACCTGCGTTGGACGCTCCGGGTGCATTTCGTGCGCAATCGGGGAGCTGCCGTAATAATCGATCTGCATTGCCGCTTTCATTGAGATAAGATAACTTGGTATTGTGACCTTGTTACCCGCGACAGCAATGTGCCCATGTGTGATAAACTGCCGCGCCTGCCGCATGGTGTGTGCAAGCCCCTGCCTATATACCTGAGTCTGCAAACGTCGCTCAAGAATATCTTTGACCTCAAAGGTCAGGATATCGGTCAGTTCCGTATCAGCCGGCATAATATCAAAACGCTGCAATCGCGCAATAATCTGGTTTGCCTCGGTCTCTATATGTCCTGTAAAGTTCCCTGCTGCAGATTCGGCAAGCAACCTGCGCGTAGCACGCCGGTACTTCCGAAGAATGCTTTCTGCAGTCCAGACCTCGCGTTTATTCCGCAGTCCATAAGTCTTAACCAGTTCACTTTCTGCTGCAAGTCTTTCAGCCTGCCAAGGGTGTTTTGGCGTGCTGTATTGTTTATGACGCTTACGTGGATGTCCCATTCACTCACCTGTTATTATTAATTACACACGTTTTCTACTGACGCCGACTGTGGTACCAGATCTTCCAGTGGACCTTGTTCTCTGCCCGCGAACCCGTAGACCTCGCTCATGCCTGATGCCCCGGTAACTGCGGGTCTTCTTCATAATGTTTATATCTTCAGTCAACGACAGACCCAGATTCACACCCATGAGATGTTTGTCTTTGCCAGTTGCAAGGTCTTTTCTTCGATTTAACATCCATGTCGGCACAACACTTTCAAAATCGTCGATTGTTTTCCTTAGTTTGTCAACTTCGGAGTCGTCCAACGATCCTATTATCTCTGCAGAGTCTATTCCAGCATTGTTCGCAAGAATTTTCGCTGTCCGTATGCCGATACCTTTCAATCCGGTGAGTGCATACTGTACCGATTTGTGTCCGTCCAGATCAGTGTTTACGATGCGGACAAGATGTTTTATCTCGGGTGTCTCTTTTGTTACTTCAGTAGTTTTTTCGACGTCTTCCATATTGTTCCTCCGAGCAGGTAGCCACGGATATGCAGTTCGTAATTCGATCTCGGTTTTGATGTAGATAAAGTATTCGTTCACCCGGTGCATTATGTGCATGTTCCCACCCTGCACTTCACCGTAATGCCAACTATCATGGCTGGCAAGGGTTATAGTTGATCAAGGGTTAATGATAAATATATGCAAACCCCACTTAGTTATATTATTGGAGGGAAAAGATTTGTTCAAGGCAGTTATAAATGCAGAAATATTGCAGGATGCGATTAAAGCAATTTCAGCGATTATCGATGAGTCACGTTTTGAGATATCATCAGATAAATTGGTGGCACGAGCTGTTGATCCTGCAAATGCTGCGATGGTCTCGCTTGAATTGTCCGGGGACGCTTTTGGGTCTATGGAAGGTACGGAATGTGAGATTGGCATTGATCTGAGCAGATTCAGCGAAATTCTTGGTATGGCGGACAGAAACGGCGAAATTGAGCTGGAACTGGACCCGAATACTCATAAGCTTGATATTGCCATGGGTGGTTTTTCATATAAGTTATCGCTACTTGATCCGTCGACGCTGCGGAAGGCGCCAACCGTGCCCACACTCGACCTCCCGGCAGAAATTGCAATTTCGGGGGCGGTATTCAGGCGCATGATCAAAGCGGCAGAGATGGTGAGCGACCACATGACTATGGGTGTGCATGATGGCGTATTCTTTATGGAGGCGACTGGCGATACGGATCATGTCAGCATGGACCTCACAGGTTCTGACTTGATCCGCATCGTTCCGGCTGAAGTCAGGTCGCTGTACTCACTGGATTATCTGTCCGACATCAGTAAAGGGGTTGGTAGTGCTGGCGAGGTTGTCATCAATCTGGGGCGCGATCTACCTGCAAGCATCCGTTTTGAGCTTGCCAATGGCGATTGCACGGTAAAGTATGTCCTTGCACCACGGATCGAATCGGACTGATCAATGATGACAGACAACTATACTCGCACAGTGATCACAGGGGATGACCAGCCACTGACGTTTACGAGCGATGTCACGATTCACGAGTTGCAGGATATCGAATTAAGCGCGCCAGTCATGATCGAGGGGTTGCCTGGCTTCGGACACGTTGGTAAACTGGTTGCGGAACACTTAATCGACGTGTTCCATGCAACGCGGATCATCGACATCTATTCAATCCATTTTCCACCGCAGGCAATCGTGCTTGATGACTGCGCGGTTAGACTCGCCCGAAACGAGATCTATGCCTGCAGGTCAGAGGATGGAAAGAGTGATATGCTGATTTTAGTCGGGGACAACCAGAGTGCAACGACCCGGGGACATTACATCCTCTGCGACGTTTTTCTTGATATCGCAAAGCGGTTCAATGTCTCCAGAATCTACACGCTTGGGGGGTATGCGACCGGTCAGCTGGAGGATAACGGCACCGTGATCGGGGCGGTCAACAATCCTGATATGGTCGAGGAATTGAGCGAGTACGGTGTTGATTTTCAGGAGAGCGAACCATGGGGTGGCATCATTGGCGTCTCAGGGATCTTGCTTGCCATGGGCATAGAACTGAATATCGATGCGGTCTGCTTGATGGGTATCACGTCAGGATATATCGTCGATCCGATGAGCGCTCAGGCAGTGCTCCGTGTGCTCAGTCAGGCACTTGGTATCGAGGTGGACATGCAGGCGCTCGAAGAACATGCCGCCGAGATGGAGAAAGTAGTCGCAAAACTGGAGGAAATGCAGCAGATGCAGATGTCTTTGACCAAGGGTGATGAGGATCTGCGTTATATCGGATAACGCTCGGAATGCTCGAAAAATTTTTTAGACCGGAATGTGTAGCCATCGTTGGCGCGTCCCGTGAGGAGGGGAAAGTCGGGAGGGTTGTGCTTGAAAACATCAGGAAGGGGTTTGGGGGTGCTATTTATCCAATAAATCCCAAGTCTGATGAGATTGATGGACTTAAGTGCTACCCGGACATTACCAGCGCGCCACCAGTCGATCTTGCAGTCATAGTCGTGCCTGCAAGGCTCGTGCCCGGCGTGCTACGGGAGTGCGGGGCAAAAGGAGTTACGAACACAGTCGTTATCTCAGCCGGGTTTAAGGAGGCGGGAGCTGCAGAACTGGAGATGGAATGTGCCGATATTGTCAAAGAATACGGCATGAGGATGCTTGGACCAAACAGCCTTGGATTTATTGGTACTCATTCGGGAATTAATGCATCTTTTGCTGCGGGTATGGCGATTTCCGGGGACATCGGTCTTGCATCACAGAGTGGCGCGCTATGCACCGCAATTCTTGACTGGGCAGAGATTAAGCGGTTCGGATTCTCGATCTTTGTCAGTCTCGGGAACAAGGCGGACATCACTGAAAATGATATCATCCAGGCGATGGCAGAGGACGATGAAACAAGCGTGATACTGCTATATCTGGAAGGAATAAAGAACGGCAGAGAATTTATGGACATTGCCGGTAGCGTCACGGAAGATAAAAAGCCGATCATTGTGATAAAAGCAGGCAGTACCGGTTCAGGTGCAAGAGCGGTGTCATCACACACAGGAACTCTTGCAGGCTCTGATGTTGCATATAATGCGGCATTCCGCCAGAGCGGCGTAATCAGAGCCCAATCGATCGAAGCGATGTTTGATTACGGGCTTGCTTTTGCATATCAGCAGCTACCAGTCGGCGACAGGATCGCGATCATTACCAATGCAGGTGGACCGGGCGTGCTTGCCACTGATGCGTGCGAAACGCTTGGCATGACAATCGCATCGTTTACGCCCGAAACGATCGAGACGCTCAGATCGTGTCTTCCTGCGGCAGCAAACGTATATAACCCGGTGGACGTACTCGGAGATGCCGTTCCCGAACTGTACAGACATGCGATTGAGGCAGTCATTTGTGACGACAATGTCAGCGGCATCATCGTTCTCGCATCGCCGCAGGCTATGACTGACATGGAGCGGATCGCAGAGATCGTTGTCAATGCAAGCCGAGAATCCTCAAAACCAATTCTCGTATCTCTGATGGGTGGGGCGCAGGCACTCAAGGGTGAAAAAATCCTTTCTGAGGGTAGGGTCCCGAACTACCCATTCCCTGAGCGGGCTGCACGGACGATGCGCGCAATGATCGATTATGCAAAAATCACTGCAAGAACGCGCACGTACCCGCCGGATTGTGGCGTTGACCAAGAGTCCGTGCAGGAAATTTTAGATAATGAAAAAAAACAGGGAAATAAGCGACCGGGAGTTGAATGCCTGTCCCTGCTGGAGCGATATGGAATCCCTGTGGCAGAATCGATCGTGGCTTCCTCCAGGGCGCAGGCGGTCGAGGCTGCAAGTCGCATCGGGTACCCGGTGGTCATGAAGGTGGTGTCAGCAGACATATCACACAAGACCGATGTCGGCGGGGTGCGAACCGACATAATGGATGCGAAAGGTGCGGGCGTTGTCTATGATGGCATGATGCACCAGATCCACCGTTACATGCCCGGCGCCCGAATTGAGGGCGTGCTGGTCCAGAAGATGCTGAAAGGCGGCAGGGAAATCATCATCGGCATGAACCGGGACCCCCAGTTTGGACCGATGATTATGTTCGGGCTTGGCGGGATATCGGTGGAGGTGCTGAGGGACGTAACATTCAGGATCGCCCCACTCACCGAAAATGATGCAGACGAGATGATAAAGGAGATCCGGGCGTATCCGATGCTTCTTGGTATCCGGGGGGAGAAACCATCGGACATCGGTGCGATAAAGGAAAGTTTACTCCGTTTTTCAAAATTGTGCACCGATTTCCCGGAAATCGTGGAGATCGACATCAATCCGATGCTTGTTTTTGAGGATGGCTGTGTCGCGGTTGATATAAGGCTTACACTGGAGGAATGAATATGAAATCCATATTAATTGGGTCATGCGAGGGACATTCAGGAAAAAGCGCTATATGTATTGGTATTAGCCTCGTACTCAGGGATAAAGGGCTGAAGATTGGATATATGAAACCGTTTGGGAATCAGTTTCGTGAGATTGGTGGTGCGCTGGTGGACGAGGATGCGATGAACGTCAGGGATGCAATTGGACTTAGCGACCCGCTGGATGAGATAACTCCTGTGATGCTCACGCATGATTTCTATCACTGCGCGCTTACAAAAGGCGTGGACGTCGGGGGTAAAATTAAGGAGACCTACAAGAAGTTGTCAGCGGGCAAGGACGCAATGATCATTGAGGGCAATAAGGACCTGGCTGGCGGAATAATGTACGATATGTCTGATATAGACATAGCAAAGCTTCTGGACACAAAGATTCTCCTTGTAAGCAGATATCATGACATGCAGGAGGTTGATAACATCTTAAACGACCTCAAGATGATTGGCGATCCTGACATGCTCGCAGGGGTCATACTAAATGACGTGCTCGATCCGGACGAGGCAGCCGATCTTGCAGTCCCGTTTCTTGAAAGCCACGGAATAAGAGTATTTGGGGTAATACCGAGAGATCCAATGTTAAAATCCGTCTCGGTTGGCGAAATCGCGGACTATCTCGGAAGCGAGATCCTTATCAGGGATGACCTGCGCAGGGTCCTTGTGGAGCATTTTTTTGTCGGTGCAATGGAAGCAAACACGGCGCTTCGATATTTCAGGCGTGTAAAAAGCTTTGCATTGATTACAGGCGGCGGTCGATCGGATATTCAGATGGCTGCGCTTGAGGCAGGCGTAAAATGCATCATACTAACAGGTGGCATGTACCCAAGCTCCACAATCCTTGGGGCGGCGAAGGAACGCGGTGTGCCGATGATGGTCGTTATGGGCGATACCATGAGCACGGTGGAAGAGATGGAGATTATCATGGGACAAGCTCGGATTCTTGGCGAGAAGAAGCTACGTCGGATTGGGGAACTTCTGGATAAGTATATGGATATGAGCGCTCTTGAAAGCGTGATTGGGGTGACAGCATGACCCAAGATTTACCAATCACTCTGGGTCTGTGATATTTGTTTAAACGTGCTCTATTGCACTCTGGTTTTAAACAATATCTATCATATACCAGATTAAGAAGAGAAATATACGCACTTACCCGGGTATTGTGTAAATACCCACATATAAAACCACGAGATTACACAAGATTAACACAGCAATCTTGCGGAAATCTGTGTAATCCCATGGTTCCTGCCACAAGTTGCCCCGAGCAGGTACAAATATACTGATTACGCGAACTTAGCGAAACACAATGAGTGGCTATGTGTGATTAGCCCATCTGTGCTTTCAATTTCTCTACCAGTTCTTGCTTGATCACGGCGTTTCGGTCGCCGCCACAGACCATGCCACGGATGCCGATAATATCCGGATTGATGCGCTTTACCATCTCCATATCCTCAAATCTGATGGCGCCTGCAAGTGCGCTGCGCAGATTGAGATCTCGTGCGGTATCTACGAACCTGGTCAACTCATCTTCGGTCATGAACTCAAACGCAGACCGCCCGTCTTTGATGCCGGTATCGAGCATCACCACATCAACACCGACCTTTGCGCCGATCTCAGGAAGTAAAAGCGGTGAAATTGAATTTATACGTCTGTAATCCGCATAAGCAGACGCTACTGCCATCTTGTTTGGATCACACGTCTTCACCGACTGAACAACCTTTGACAGCAAGTCTTCTGCCTGTTCCGCAGTCTGGATGTCGTACAATCCGACTTTGACGTAATCGGCACCCGCCGTTGCTGCACCGAGTGCGGCAAGTGATGCGGTACCTGGTTTGTAATTAAAATCGCCGATCGTTGCGCTGACCGGTTTTTTCGATTCGATCGCCTCGATGACTGCGCTGATTACCCAGGGGAAATTCGCGCCAAGCGAGCCTTCCTTTGGATTTTTCACATCGATGATATCTGCGCCGCCAGCGAATGCGGCTTTTGCCTCGTCTGTGTTGATTGGACTGACTAACAGTTCCATAATATGCCTCCGTTTCTACACCGTTTGCCGTTTGCACCGGTGCAGATGTGTGAGTATAGTTTTAATCACTGTTCCTGTATGTATTTAATAGTGTCGATGAGGTCAACCATTCCACCGCCCGAAGCCACATCAGATAGAACTGGTAGGCGGATTGGGATGCCGCGCGTTGGCTAACCTTTAAATTGGTATGGGGCCATACGATCTCATGGAACGTGAGGCATGTATCATCTGTCACGGCGAACTGGATTCGACGCATTACGAAGGCTACAATATCTGCACAGAGTGTTTTGACCTGATGGAAGACCTGATGAGCGAATACTTCCTCAAAACGATCACGCGCAATGAATCCAGCGCAGCTGATATGTATTCGAAGTATTTGAAAGATAGCATTGGATACATGACAGATTATAAAAAAATTCGTGAGAAATCAAAGAGATACTTCAGGGATGTTAAAGACCGGGTCGAAACCGCGATAGAGGTGGAATCGAGCGAATCGCAGCAGCGGTATCTCGAACGGCTGCTCTCTGTCCTCCACTGGCTGGATGACAATCCAACATTTTATAATTATTATTTTAAAGAGCATTATGCATGTCCGACCTGCGGGGCATCGATCTTTGAGCACTACAACAAGCAGATGGTTGGTGACTGGCTCATGATCACCTGTTCGAAATGCGACACCGTGATCAAGAAGTACTTCCTACCAAAGCAGATATGATTGTGACCTGATGATCGATGATCGAGGAATACGATTTTAATCTGAGCTATGTCGCAAGCGTGATTAAGGAAAAACACGCCAGAGTCGTAGGGCTTCAGTTTCCCGACGGTTTCAGACGAGAAGCACTCCGGATATCCGAGGAAATCAGTCGGGACACCGGTGTGAGGTGCGTAATATCTGCAAATTCCTGCTTCGGCGCATGTGATGTCGATACCGGGCTTCTTGAATCGGTCGATATCATGTTTCAGTTCGGACACGCCGAGATACCGAACATAACAGTGGCAGATACATATTTCATTGAGGCGCGGTCACTAACCCGGGTCATTCCCATGATAAGACAAGCAATCGGCGTGATCCCTGATCGTGTCGGGCTTATCTCGACCGCTCAGTTCGTGCACACACTTGCCGATGTGCAAAAGTATCTTGCAGATCACGGCATAACCGGCGTCATCCATGATGGCGACAGGCGCATCGCATACCCCGGGCTTGTTCTCGGATGCAACTTTTCTGCTGCTGCGCCCGACTGTGATGAGTATCTGTACATCGGTACCGGGGACTTTCACGCTCTCGGAGTTGCGCTTGCAACCAAAAAGCCCGTCCGGATCGTAGATCCTGTGATCGAAGAAGTCCGGATGCCGGATGTTGATCGGATGCTTCGGAAGCGATGTGCTGCGATTGAGCGCTCG
>JAUVEF010000072.1 GCA_030594905.1 Methanosarcinales archaeon | reverse complement strand
GTCTTCATAGTATGCTCTTTTTGAATTATATTGGCTCAACGGGTGTAATCTATACGCGCATCAGTTGTTTTCGGGACATCGGTTCTCTATTTCACTCAAAATGAATGTTAATCCAGTAAAACTCTTTTCAAGATTGTTTTTGCTTGCTTCCTCAATTAATTTTGCAGTGCCCAGCCCTATACTTTTCCTATGAAATATTTCCTTGAAAAAATTCCGTATATGCGCTTTTTCCGGTGGAATCATTATAGCCTTTTCTAATTCTATCAATTTTGAGATTTCTTCTTCCATTTTCAAATCAATTCCCTGAATTATTATATAAATCTGCAACACACGAGAACCCAGTTCTCCTTTTATCATAAACACCCCATCTGGTGTATTATCGTCCATTTCAACGATCTTTATGTGTTTATTCGATAATCTCCTCTCAATCATTACTTGAATCTTGTTATTATCAAGTCTGGCTACATCTCTTTTTCTCAGCTCCTGAACAACGTGCTCTCTATCGATCAGAAATATAAACGTACTGATTTTGGGGTTTATTTTATTAATAACGGTGTTAATAGAGTCTAATACGGACAGTCCAGTTTTCTTGCCGAGTGGAGATTTGGGAAACCATAATGTGCGCGCCCCATCATATTTTTCAGCCACTGCCCCCAATATGTGAAATTCATCCGTCCCGTCGCCAGTCCCAACAAAAGACCAGGGCTCCGTGGATTCGCCCACATTCTCGCTCACTCTCATTCTAAACCCCTAATGCATCCACAAGTCGCCGGGGGTCTGCATTTGCATTCATCAGATCATCCAGATCATCAATGGTCAATGACTCATAAACAAGCGTGTCGTCGTTTAACTTTCTCATCTGGAGAATTTGAAGATCGGCAGAGCTAATTTCCAATTCTAACAACTGATAAAGAACATCTATGCTGTGTGTAGAGAGAACCACCTGCCAGTCTTTTTTGGATAACCATTCAAGTTGTGCTCTGATAAGAGTTGGATGTGATGCAGTTTCAAAGTCATCCCAGAGCACCAGATGTGGCGAGCGCGCCTCCAATAAAAGCATGATAATAGTCGCCCTCTTTATACCATCACCCAGATCATCCAATTTTGGATATAAGAGAGATCCATCCGGCAGTTCTTTTCTACAGGATATGCCGTCTCTTTTCCATAAAACCTCTGTGTATTTTTCATCAATGCACTGGTTAACGAATTCCGCGACCCGCTTGGTTGCACCGATCTTAACGATTTCGTTCTCCATTGATGAGACATGTTTAGCATATTCGTTGATAGTTTCCGTATCATTCGGGATATAAACAGAAATATCTTTGAGATCAGGTTCGGGAATCCTCAGCATGTTAGAAATATCTTCTAATGAAGCAGTTGCCTCATTATCAATGGGGATTGTAAGTTCTATGGCAAATGGAATCCTATTGACGTTATATGTCATCGTGGCATTTCCTGAGTAACCGTAAACCAAACCGTCACGCCCACTATGAAGTTGTACTATTTGATCGATCTTGTTATCTCTTTTGTAAATAGAGTCGATTTGAGGCGACGGAAATAGATACAGGGCTTCAAGGATGGAGGATTTGGCGGAATTATTTTTCCCAATCAAAACATTGAATTTTGATAATTTTACAGGTTTTTTGCACCTTTTGATACCTCTGAACTCTTTGACATCGATTTCTGAAACGAATAGCCCTGCCATGCACCGTTATTTGTTTTCACTATTAAATAATTTTTCTCTAAAAAGGATCGTTGCGCCTTATAGTGTTGACATCAGTTCAGAGATGGCGTAGTAAAACATCGCCGAAGATATTAATCCCAAACCGCGCAAGTTGACAACCCCCTCCCAGCACAATGCTTAAATGATACCTCGCGCAAAAACGATTAAACGATGACAGCAACAATCGCTACAAAATACTGCACATCATGCGGTGCGCATCTGGTCTCGTCCGGATACACGCAGTTTCCGTGTCCGTCATGCGAAGCAACCATCGGCAGGTGCGTTTCATGTAGAAAACAGAGCAATGCTTATGTCTGCCCCACATGCGGGTTTACTGGTCCATGAGGTGAGAAAAATGGGAGATGTAGCAGCATTAATTAAGGTTATGCCGGGTGACGTGGACGTTGACCTCGAAACACTCAAGGAGAAGCTTACCGCGGTGGTGCCAGAAGGTATCCGGCTGAGAGGAATTGCAGAAGAGCCGATCGCATTCGGGCTTGTCGCCCTGATGGTAACGATCGTTGTTGGCGATGTCGAGGGCGGAACCGAAAGCATTGAACATGCGTTTGCGCAGGTGCCGGACGTTGAGAGCGTGCAGGTAGTTGAGGTTGGCTTATTGTAGGGAATGCACAATATAGATAATAAGGGCTCGTAGATCAGGGGAAGATCGCAACGTTCGCAACGTTGAGGCCGCGGGTTCAATTCCCGCCGAGTCCATGTTTTGGCGGAGTTATATCAAAATTCCGCGTTGTTTTTTCGCAATTTCCGGTCGAAGCGTATGTGTAACTTGGTGTTTGATCGGGCACCCACGTGGGGGTGACTGTCCGGGTTGAGAACAAGACTTATATACCGACACGCGTATCAATAACTCGAAACACAGGAGGCATCCGTAGTGAAGATTGCAACCATGAAGACGCCTGATCAGGTGACTATTCCTTTACAGCAGCACGCTGGCGAGGTGTGCAATCCCGTAGTACGTGTTGGTGATATTGTTTCTGTCGGTCAATTAATTGGCGATGGTACGTCCATGATACATTCAAGCGTTTCCGGAGAAGTGACAGCTATCTCCGAAATGCCACATCCTGCTGGCAAGGATGTTCTCAGCGTGGTGATCAAGACCCACGACGGGGGAAAAAATGATTTTAAACCAGCGGATGTGTCGGCGAGTAAAATGAGTCGCATTATCATGGACTCAGGAATCGTCGAACCAAATGGACTACCGACAGTATACAAAAAAGTAGATATTAGCACAATCATCATCAACGGAACGAATACAGGGGATTTATCATCAAACGCTGCGCTCATGCTCGATCATCCCTCTGAGATCGTGTACGGGCTGAAAGCATTAATGAAATCGGTTGGCGCCAAGAAAGCGACAATTGTTATCGAACTCGACTCCGAAGCGCTACACGTCATGCGAACCGAGACGATACCGGACCGTAACATCAAGATCGTCGCAACACCGGCATACTATCCGGCAGGTACCGAGAACACGCTTGCCAAGAAGTTTGCAAGAAAGAAGGTGCCACGCGGTAGCACTCCTGAGGATCGGGGCGTTATTGTGAGCAGCATCGGTGCGATAAAGGCACTGTATGATGCGGTGCACGACGGTATACCAATGATTAAGAAAACAGTCACTGTCGCTGGCGCGGTGCGCTCTCCCGGCAATGTTCTTGTTGAGCTTGGAACATCGATCAAGGATGTGATCGATAAATGTGGTGGCTGTAGTGGCACACCGGTCAGGCTTGTCATGAACGGTGCGATATCGGGCGCGGCGCAGTACAGTGACGAGGTTCCCGTAATCAAGACGACCACAGGCATTCTTGTGCAGACCGAGAGCGATATCAACCGTGAGCCACCCGCACCATGTATCAACTGCGCGTGGTGTGTGGATGAGTGTCCGATCGGTCTTATGCCGCATCTGCTCTATGGGTACGCTGACAGCGCCCAGTTTGACAAGTGTGCGGAACTCTACATCGGCGACTGCGTGGAATGCGGGATGTGTGCGTACGTCTGCCCGTCCAAGCTCCCGCTCGTGCAGATAATCAGGTATGGCAAACATGGTGTAGCTGAGATGGAAAGGGAAATAGTGGGGGTAGAAGCATGACCTATACGATATCACCATTACCACATGCGAAGAGCAGGGAGAGCGTGAAGAGCGTGATGTGGGGAACCGTTGCTGCACTGATACCGATCACGATCGCGGCGATCTATCTCTTCGGGCTTCCTGCAATAAAGATCATTCTTGCAACCGTGATTGCTGCGGTTGTTGCCGAAATTATAATATACAAAGCAGCATCCCAGCCGATCACAATCGATGACGGGAATGCTGTGTTGGTTGGCTTGATGCTTGCGCTTCTCATGCCGCCGAGCATCAGCGAGAATCTCTGGGTTCCGATCATCGGAGCTGTGTTTGCGATCGCGGTGGCAAAGTACATCTTCGGCGGCACCGGAACACTTGTATTCCACCCTGCGCTGGTCGGATTTGCATTTTTGCTTGCTGCGTGGCCCACGTATATGGGCGCCGCATCAACACCGAATCTCAGCAGTTTCTCTGACCTCTTAATTGAGACTGGTGCTGGCAGGCTTGTCGAGGCATCGCCTGCGCTGGTCTTGGTTGGTGGCGCAATCGTTCTGTACAAGAGATACGTGGACCGGCGAGTGGCAATCAGTGCCACTATCCTTCTGGTACTTCTGGTACTGATCACTGGAAAGGGATGGCAGCTTCCTTATGTCCTGACCGGAGGATACTTCCTAGGGCTAATATTCCTTGCAGCAGACCCAATCACATCGCCTGTGACAAAGAAGGGCAGGCTGATCTATGGGACCCTGCTTGCCGTATTGATAGTAATCCAGCTCCATTTTGGTGCATATTTCACAGGGATGTGCTTTGCAGTGCTCATGATGAACGTCTTTAGCCCGCTCATCGACAGAAACACCATACCAAAGCCGATCGGAGGGAAATAAAATGGCAGAAACAAAAGATTCCACTGTAATGATACTTGTCAAGCTAACGCTCATTGCGGTGGTTGCGGCTGTGGTCCTGACAGCGACGTATGGAGTCACACAGGAGCAACTTGCGAAGCTTGCGGAAGCGGCGGGCGGTCCCGACAAACAACTGCTCGAGATGGGCGTTGTTCCGGATGCTACCAAGTTCAAATCCGCGGGCGGTGAACTGTGCTACGAGGCTTATGACGGTGGCGACCTGATTGGTTATGGTGCCATGGCAGAGGTGCAGGGCATGCAAGATGTTTTAATGCTCGCAGTCGGAGTGGACACCGATTTCGTGGTGACTGGAGTGGTTGTGGTCTCGCAGAAAGAGACACCTGGAATCGGGGATAAGATCCAGAAAGATGAAGGGTTCGTCGCACAATTCGCAGGGGTCGGTCTCGATGGGCTGAAACTGAGCGGTGACGGCGGAGCGATCGATGGCATCTCAGGTGCAACGATATCTTCCCGATATGTCGCCGACGGAGTCGTTGAAATAATTGGAAAGATGCAACAGGAGGTTTCATAAATGGCAAAGAAATCCGTTGTAGGAGAGGTAATCAGAGGTATCATCAAGGATAACCCGGTATTCGTGCTTGTGCTCGGTCTCTGTCCGGTACTTGCTGTGTCCACGTCATTTGCAAACGCGCTCGGCATGGCGATGGCGTTCACCTTTGTGCTACTTGGCTCAAACATCTTCGTCTCTCTTCTGCGAAAGCAGATCCCCCCAGGCGTCAGAATCCCGATATTCATCCTGATCATCTGTACCTTCGTTACGATGATTGATATGATCCTCGAGGCATTTCTTCCGCCGATGTACGAGGCGCTCGGAATCTTTGTGCCATTGATCGTAGTGAACTGCATAGTCATTGGTAGAGCAGAGGCTTTTGCAAACCGAAACCCAGTCTTGCCCTCGATAGCGGATGGGATCGGTATATCGATTGGTTTTGCGGCGGCGCTGATACTGCTCGGCAGTATCAGAGAGATTCTCGGAACCGGAGCGTTAAAACTTATGATGCTCTGGAGTAAAGATGGTGAACTTGGATTTTACCCGTTTTCAGACCTCCCCGGGCTCTCATTTGTCCCTAATCCAATAGAGTTCCCTATTGAGCCGGCAACCGTAATGATCACCCCACCCGGAGCATTTCTCACGATCGCTGCACTGATGCTCCTGTTCAAGATCATGAGTGATCGTAAACGGATGAAACAACTCAGAAAGGAGGGTTACGAGATATGATTGAAACACCAGGACTTATGCCGACAGAGCCGCTCCTCCCGCTTTTTGTGGAGGCGATGTTCACAAAGAACTTCCTCCTCATAATGTTTCTCGGACTCTGTTCGTATATTGGTCTAACTACCAACTCAGAGACCTCAAAAGGCATGTCGATGGCGGTCACCTTCGTTATGACGGTGTCGGCGATCCTCACATGGCCCATATATCATTATCTCCTGAGCCCTGCAAGTATTATAGGGAAGGATCTGACATTCCTGCGGACGATCTGTTTCATCCTCATCAT
>JAUVEF010000077.1 GCA_030594905.1 Methanosarcinales archaeon | reverse complement strand
TTATAATTACTAAACACGAGTCTATGGAATCCATGTAAAAAGAAGTGCACGTATTAGCCGCTCAGTATCGCCCCCATCATCAGGGGACTGCCCGAGACCGCTGTGCCAATGTCTCGCCAGCACCACCAGGATCTGCTTATGGATTGACGTCCCTTTTTCTTGTTATGCAAAAAGTCTCTGTTTTTTGAAATACCACATCCGCCTCTACCAGTGCTACACCAATAGTATCAGATCCCGTTTGACACTTGCGATTAAACCGGGAGTAATGGCAGGCTCGATTCAGGGTGTAACTGAGTTTATTTCGGCACTTCCGGGATTGAAACGTGAGTGAATTATCAAAATTGCACTACTATCCGGCGTGCGTTCCACACATCCAAATGTTTAAGTACCACATCCCCATAATACTAAACATAGTTCGGTAATAGGCAGCAGATCATGCAGACGCTTAAGAAAGAGGTCAAGGGACGAATCCTGAAAGCCGCCCGCACGGAGTTCAGCGAGCACGGGTTCGCAAAAGCGAAGATGCGCTCGATAGCAGAGAAGGCAGGCGTATCGACAGGCAATCTGTACACGTACTTTCCGAACAAGGACAACCTATTCTGCACTCTCGTTAAGCCTGCTGTCGATCAGATCAATGCGCATACCAACTACGACCGAATACAGTCAGAAAACGGCTGCACGGGCTATACTTATGAATGGCATCTGGACTTCTATCGGGAGATTGCGGATGTTCACTACCAAAACCACGAGGATCTGAAGCTAATCCTCTTTAAATCGCAGGGATCGAGCCTGGAAAACTTTAGAGAAGATTGCATCCGGAAACTGGACGAAACGATTCCCCGCGACAAGTGCGCATTGTCACACTCGGAAGCGGGAGAGCGCGTCGATGAGTTCCTGTGGCACTCGCTTCACTCTTTTGCGGTCAACACGTTCATCGAGATGACGATGCATGACCTGAGCCGCGAGGAGATGATGCAGTGTGCAGGCGATCTGGCGACCTACATGTACTACGGGTGGAAGGCGATCGAAGAATCACGGATCAAAATTTTTGGAAGAAAAACGAATAACGTTCATTTATAACATTGTAAAAAAATTCCATTTAATTAACATAACACTACGGGGTCCGACATGAAACAACTACCAGAAGTAAACGCAAGCTTCGAGAACCTATGCGGAATCTTGATCGCAACGATCCAATCGTTGCTATTGCTTGCAGGAATCGAACTCGGGGTCTTTAATCACCTGAGTGAACCCAAAACCGCTGATACGGTGGTAGCAGCAATCGTAGCTGCGCATCCGAATATGTCGGGCGAAAGGCGTAAATATAACATATTCAAATAAAATTGTAAGAAAGGAGAAATAAAAATGGAATTATTAGAAGCTATTAAATCAAGAAGAAGCGTCAGAGCGTACAAACCGGACCCGGTGCCCGAGGAAGTCTTAAAAGAACTTCTGGAAGTTGCCAGACGGGCTCCTTCAGGAACCAACACGCAGCCGTGGGAGTTCTTCGTTTTGGCTGGAAAGTTGCTGGACGATCTTAATCACGTCATCGTCGCGAATATCCGCGAGGGTGTGAAGCCCAATCCCGACATAGATGCGTTTGAGACGCCTCCTAAAGGACTTTACGCAAAGAGGCAGCAGAAATTCTTCAAACAAATTCTTGACTTTGTTGAGTCCGCTCCGGGCACAAACAAGATGCAGAAGTGGTTTGAGATGAGTGTGAGTAATTATGGCGCTCCTGCTCGGATCATAATCGTTGCGGATAGATCAGCGCCGGGCTGGTTTGTCTTTGATATCGGCATAGTAACACAGACGATAGCGCTTGCGGCGCAGGAATATGGCTTGGGCACCTGCATTCTGGGTGACGCAGCCGCATATCCTGACGAAGTGCGAAGAGTTGCAGGAATCCCTGAATCGAAGCAGATCATCATCGGCATCGCCGTTGGCTACCCGAATTGGGACGATCCGATAAACAGCCTGCGGACCGGGCGGGAGCCAATCGAGAAACTGGTTACGTGGTGCGGGACCGCTGAAGAATAAGGCGAAAACAATGCAGGACGATATACGAACCGAGAAAGAGCTGAAATTCTGGAGTAACAACAAATGACAGAACAAAGAACAATACAATCGGCATTGACCACACTTGCGCTCCTAACGATCCTCGCCCTCACCGCGGCACCAGCAGAAGCGATATCAGTGAAACTGATGAAATACGACCCGTACCCGGCAAACGCCGGTGAATACGTAAACGTCTGGATCAAGATCGAGAACCCTGGGCTTGGAAGCCCATCAGAGGATGTTGGGCTCAGAGTGGTTCCCGAGTACCCGTTTTCACTTGAACCCGGCGAGACCGGGCTTGAAGAGATCGGCATGCTCTCGATGAACGACTTTGCATTATTTGATTTCAGATTGCGGGTGGACAAGGACGCAATCGACGGCAAAAACACCCTTAAAGTCGAGTACCGTGACAGCGTCGATGCAGTGTGGAGTGAGGTAGAACTCAGCCTGGAGGTCGAATCAGACAAAGTTGATTTCGAGATTGCAGACATCGATAGCGTGCCTTTGCGGCTCAAACCCGGGGATGAGGGTGCAAAAATCATGGTTGAGATTCAGAACATCGGCGACGGCGACGCAGAATGCGTAAAATCACGACTCACGCTCCCGGCAGGATTCGATGCATCGGACAGCTACTCTGACATCGCAAATATCGGAACCGTTGCGGCAGACGCGAGTTCGCAGGCTATATTCTACATCGACGTTGATGAAAGCGTACAGCCCGGCGAACACATCGCAACGATCAAGCTTGACTACATGGACAAGGATTCGGACGAATACAAAGAGGAAACGCTTGATCTCAGGATTCCGGTAAAGGAAACTCCGTTATTTGAGATTGTATCCTCCGAAATTGCGCCCGGCACACTTACAGTCGGCGACATAGTGACGCTCACAATGCGGATCAGGAATACCGGAAGCGAGGGGGCGGAGAGCGTTCGCGTGAGGGCAATGCTCAAAAGCGAGCAGCCATTAGATTTCTCGAATGGGAATGCATTCGATTACGTGGGGGATCTCGAGATCGGTGAGATCGGTGAGGCTGTGCTTAAATTCGAGGTTGAGGACGACGCCGCGCTCAAGACATATCTCCTCGACATCGAGATCAGGTGCGTTGAGGATGAGGACATTCATCTCTTCGACAAAAAGGTGTCTATCACGGTGGCTAATGACAAGCAGAGTAATCTGGTTCTGATTTTCGTTGGTGGCGCGGCTCTGATGCTGCTGTACGTTGGGTATCGGTTTTTGCTGCCGAGGGTCAGGAGATGATGGCGATGATGGCGATGATGGTAATGATGATGGGACATTTGGTGTTGTGCCCATCGAGATAGAAACTGGCACGTAAACATCAAAAAACCATCACAACACATGAACACAAAAAAACACATCAGAAATCTCGCCAATCTGCAAGAGAAGTACCCTGTGCTGATCCTGCTCATAGTCATCATCGTAACGGCAGTCATGGCGGACGGCGCCCTCAATGTGCAACTGGATCCCGCGTTTGAGGGTATGCTCGCCGATGATACGGACTGCATTGTAACTCAAAACCTGCTATCAAGCGATTTTGGGTCAACAGATATCATGCTCATCTTAATCGAGCTTGATTACGACTGTGACGACCCTAATGCCGTAACAGACATCCGCGACCCGCGTGTAGCCGGGTATCTTAATATCCTATCCCAATCGATCGCATCGGAGAAGTACATCGAGAGCGTGACAAGCTTCGCAGATATCCTCAAAGCAGCAAACAACGGCGAGGTTCCGACCGATCCTGATGTGATACGGGCGGTTGCAGAAGTTGAAGCCGCAAGACGCTTTGTGAACCGGGAATACAGTTCAACTGTTGTCTATATCGACGCAAACATCAACGGCGACATGGACTTGCTCGATGACCTCGAAGAAGAGCTATACAACGACATCGACCATACCCCCACCCCGATCGGCATAAAAGCGATCATCTCCGGGAGTCCTTCGACCATGAACCTCATCATGAGCCTTATTGCAAGCGATCTACTGGTGACGATGGCGTTCTCCATGATCTTTGTCTGGCTTATCCTCTGGCGGCTGCTCAAACACCCGGTAACCGCAATTCTTTCGCTGATTCCAGTTTTTGTGTCGGTGATCTGGACTGCAGGATCGATGGGGTATATCGGAATCGAACTTGCGTCCATTACGGTTGGTCTTGGCGCTATGATCGTTGGCATGGGAATTGATTATAGCATCCACATCACTCACCGGTTCTTTGAGCTACTCCGGGAGGGTCATGACTTCCCGCTTGCAGAATCCGTCTCAACGATTGCGCCTCCGCTCTTTGCGAGTGCTACAACCACAATGGCTGGTTTCGTTGCAATGGCGTTTGGTAAGATGCCGATGAATGCGAAGATGGGTTTTTTGCTGACGACCGGAATCGGGTACGCGTTTCTCGCGGTTTTGATCATTCTCCCGCCGCTTCTTGCCCTTGAAAGAAGGTACATGAGTACGGCGTTCAAGCACACTTGCGAGCAGGGGGCTTGTGCTACGAATGGCGCAGGCAGTGCAGGCGGCGACGGGATCGTCAGGTATGCTCTCCGGAGCCTTGCGCTCTTCCAGACACGGTCGCCGATTCTCGTGATTGTGATCGCTCTTGCCCTGACAGCGGCAATTGCGCCGTTTGCAACACAATCACGGATGGACGAGTCAAGCGAGAACTGGATACCAGAGGATTGCGCCATAATCACGGCGTTCCAGTCTATGTGGTCTGACTACTCAGGAACCGATACCGTGACCGTTGCAATCATCCTTGACAACGCCGGAACCGTGAGTGATCTTGCAGATCCGGATGTGCTCAAGTCTGTTCACCGGCTTGCCATGGTCTTCGGCGCAACAGAGATCATTGAGACTGTAGACTCTGCCACATTTGCGATGATTGCTGCAAATGACGGGCATCTGCCGCAGACGCTTTACACGAGCAAGAAGATAATCGAAGAGAATCCGGACATCAGATCGAAGTTTAACCGGGATTATTCTGTTATGCGATTCGATGTCGCTGGAACGTCGATAGAATCGGTGGATATTCCCGCAATTGAGCAGGAGGTAGGAACTGTCTCGTTTCCGGATGGTGTTTCCGTGCATCTTGTAGGGCTGGGTCCAATGGATGCTGCGCTCGGCAAGCAGATGGAATCTGAGATGGGGTTTACTACAATTGCCGGGTTCATACTAGTCTTTGTTGTGGCGTCGCTATTCTACAGGTCGGCACTTGTCGGTCTCATCGCGATCACCCCAATCGTTCTGGCGCTCGTCTGGACGATCAGCACGATGGGACTCATTGATCTCCCATTTACTGCGCTTTCGGTCACGATATTCACAATGGTCATGGGAATCGGGATCGACTACAGCATCCATCTGGTTCACCGGATCAAAGAAGAGCGGAAGCTCCATAAAATCGAGGATGCTGTCGTGATCGCGGTCACGAACGTCGGGGATTCGCTATTCTCAGCCACAGCCACAACCACGGTCTGCTTTGCGTCGCTCACGCTTGCGTCTCTTCTTGCGGTCGATAGGCTCGGGCGAACGCTCTCGCTTGGTGTGATATTCTGCTTCTTTGCCGCGCTCTTTATGGTTCCTGCGATTCTAGTGATCGAGGATAAGGTGCGGGAGTGGAGGGGGCAAGATTATGAGAATTAAAGATAGAATCGACTTGAATTTCAATGAATATGTCAATCATGCCACCCGATCAGGAGACAGTTTGGAGAAGATGTGTCATCTGTTGGATTATGGCATAAATGAACGGGACATTTCGAGATATTTCGCTACACTGAATGGAGAATTGTTCTTCAAAAGAAACGCATTCGTAATTTTAGAAAAAAATCGCCAGAACTTGCAGGCTTTTTGGTAATTCGCGAGTGCAAGCGTCTCACAGATGAATTGTACTGGTGAAGTCCAGTTGCCCACCAGTTATATCAGACCGCAGCCCCATATCTTGATCGAACCAATCATGAAGATACATCTAACAGCCGGAACCTGCGAGATACCGGACACCGGCGTTTTCTTA
>JAUVEF010000089.1 GCA_030594905.1 Methanosarcinales archaeon | reverse complement strand
AGAAACATGTCCACCTCGTCGAATGCATAGAACGGAGCCGGGTGGTGCTGCTGGATCGCAAAGATGAACGCCAGCGCAGTCAGGCTCTTCTCGCCTCCGGACATCGCCTCCATTCGCTGAAGCGTCTTATCAGCAGGCTTTGCCCGGATCGTCATGCCGCCTGCAAACGGATCATCCGGATTTTCAAGGATCAATTCACCATATCCATCAGACAACTCCGCAAAAATGGATTTGAAGTGATTGTTGATGTCATCAAAGGAATTGTAGAACGTCTCTCTCTTCAACTGCTCATATTTCTCGATCCGATTAATGATTGCTTCCCGTTCGGTAGAGAGCGTCTCTTGACGAAGTTTAAGTGCGGCTGCTCTTGATTCCACTGTCTCATACTCTTCGAGCGCGCGCATGTTGACCGGTTCAAGTTTTTCGATCGCCACATCGATCGACTGGATGCGGGTGCGTACTTCCTCCTCTGATGGTACCTCGCCAGTTTCCTCGATTTCATGTTCCTCAATTTCATCACGGAGAATGGTTATCTGCTCATTTAACGCATCCCTGGTTGCGATCAGTGCCTGCACGTCCCAGCGCACCTGATTGAGGCGTTTTTGCACGTCGCTTAGTGATGCGAGTGCATCATCACGGTTCTTTTGCATGGCTGCGCGCTCTTCCTGCAAGGATGAGAGTTCCTGGTCGAGTTCCTGTGCTCTGGCGCTCTTTTCGTCGAGCTGTGTCTCGAAGGCTGAGATATTCTCCTTGTGCTGAACAATTTTTGATTGATGCTCGTTTTTTCGAGTTTCAAGTTCTTTTATGTGATTGTTATCATTTTCAAGCTTTGTCTTTGCATTATCAGACTCAAGAAGTATTGATTTTATGGTTATATCGATATCACGTATTCTTTCATTCAATCTATTGATTTCAGAGGTTATCTTGTTGGATTGCTCATTGAGAGCCGGGATCTCAGAACCTTTTAACTCGCTTTCCAGTTTTGCGATTGATTCCATGAGCTTGCGTATCTGCTCTGTCTCGGATGAAACCGTTGATTCATTATCTTCTGCCTGTTTGCGGATAATTTCACGTTCTTTCTTGATATCCTCAAGAGCCTGTTGCTTTTCCTGGATGATAGTGCTGAGACGATCTGTTCTTCCTGCAACTTCCTCTATCTGGAGTTGTTTCTTGGTAATCTCCTTTTCATGCGTATCAATCTCGGAATTTATCGATGATATGTGGCGATCGTGTGAATCGATCCGGTCGATAAGATTTTTCTTGCGCGAGTCATATTCGGTGATCTGTTCTGCGAGTTTTACCAGTTTTTCCTGCTCAATTGCTGCAAAGTGTGCCCCGTGATCCGATCTCGATCCACCAGTCATGGCGCCTGCTTTTGTGACCAGTTCGCCATCGAGCGTGACCAGATTATGACCTCCAATCAGTTTCCTCGCGGTATCAAGAGTATCGACCACCACCATATCACGGAATACATATCTGAATGCCATTTCGAGCTTCGGGTCAAAATCAACCAGATTTATTGCATAATCGACTATCCCGTCAATGTTTGGCAGGCTGTTGTACGTAAAATTGGCTCTGAGTTTGTTAAGTGGCAAAAACGTTGCTCTTCCCGCTGATTTTCGCTTAAGCAGGCGGATCGCATGGGCGGCGACCTCGTCGCTATCCACCACGATGTTCTGCATGCGTGCTCCGGCAGCAACCTCAAGCGGCGTGGCGTATTGCTGCTCGACCCTGCCAAGCGCAGCAATCGTGCCATATATGCCGGGCAGTTCTCGCATATCCTTCGCCTTTAAAATCGTTTTTACGGCATGAGGATAGCGTAAATCCTCGGATGCCTTGACACGCGCCTCTGCCCTGGCATATTCCTGATATATATCCTGCAAATGCTTCTCAATCCGAGTGAGTTCAGGTTTCAGCTTCGATCCGCTCGCCTCAAGGTCTGTTCGGTCGCCGACAAGGGTCTGTATACTGCGCTCTGCTTCTTCGAGCTCTTCTTTTAGCTTTTGTATGTCAGCATCCACCGATTTGATGCTGCGCTCTGCTTCCACTATATCGGATCCAATCTCCTGCTCTTCTGTACTCTTACGCCTGATTGCATCCAGTAATCTGTCCTGTTCACGCAGATGCTCATTTTTGGTGGATTTTGCAACTTCAGCATCCTTCCGCACACCGTCCAGCTGATCCCTCTTCTCTGCATACTTTGCATCCACTTCACTGATTTTACTACGGATCAGCAGCAATTCAGACTCGTTTGCTTCTATCTCAGCTAAAATGCTACCTTTTCGCAGATGTTCGTCATCAACCCTCTTCTCACACTCTGTGGTCAGCGTCTTTGTTTCATCGATCTCGATGAACAACCGCTGCCGTTCCTTGCCGATATCATGGATATCATGATCAAGTAGTTCGATTGAATCCATCAGCCTGGAAATTTCGCCCCGGATGTCTTCGATCTCCTTTTTGATCTGGATGTACTCATGTTCACCCTTATTAATGATCTGTTCGCTTAAATCAACGAGAATACTGTCGGTTTCGTCGAGCTTCGATTTCTTTTCGACTTCACCAGATGATAACTCTTTTTCAAGACTCTGTTTGCTGTGAATCTCATCTGATATCGTCTCCTGTTCATGTGTTGCATTTTTGAGCTTTGCAAGAATCGTGAACGCCTCGTAACGTTTTCGTTCGTCCTTTAGCGACTGGTATTTCATCGCCTGATCGCGCTCACGCTTTAGTTTCCTGCGCTGCTGTGCAACCTCCGATAAGATAATATCGGCACGTTCGATCTGCTCTCGCACAGCTTCCAGCTCGCCGTGTGCCCGTTCCTTCTTTTCATCGAATTCTGATACACCTGCGATCTCATCAATGAGTTTCCTGCGCTCAAACGGAGTCATTTCGGTGATTCGCGTCACGTCCCCCTGCATGATCACATTACACCCTTCAGGTCGTACCCCCACCTTAGCAAGGTTTGTATGTATCTCAGAAAGCGTGCATGCCCTGCCATTGAAGTAGTAATAGCTGTAATACCCGCTCTTTGTCCTCCGGATCTTGCGCATGATCTCAACAGTATCATCGTCGAGAGGGAACTCCCGGTCACTGTTATCGAATTTGATTGTAACCTGCGCGGAATCGGTCTCTTTACATTTACCACCGTTTCCATCCCCATTAAATATCAGATCGGTCAGTTTCTCGGCGCGCATGGTTCTGGAACCTGATAAACCGAGCGCAAAAATGATACCATCTACTATATTAGATTTCCCACTGCCATTCGGGCCAGATACCGCAGTAAAGTCGTTGAAAAGCGGTATTTTCACTCTTTTCCCGAAGGATTTGAAGTTATCAAACTCTATTTCCTTGATATACACATAAACCTCCACTTGACTCTTGAATAGTCCTGCGGTGTATTATGTGTTGCGCGCCTACTCAACGACAATGACATCGCTCTGCCGGTTACGACTGGAATGCGCGCTTGGAGTGCTTTCCGCTATTATATACTCAGTAGACTGATTTATTCCATGTTCCTTGGGTTTGGGGGAGTTTCCCTGCTGGAGTTCCTTGAGGATCGTCTTCTGATAGAGTAACTCGTTTAATAACGCATGTACATCAGTCTTCAACTCTCGCACCTGCGCCTCAAGCGCGTCGATACGGTCACCTGATTCCGGTGCTGACGGGGATCGTGTCATCTCTGCAATCGCCTGATCGCGTTCCATCAACTTCTGTTCGAGCCTTTCGATGAGGATGTCCCTTTGTTTATTCATCCATACCCCTTCTACATTTTTATCCAGATGTAATCCATTTAGCTGTATGTTTCGCATGAACATATATAAATGTTGCTGAAATACACCACAACTCTTAAGAATATCCTATCACAAGACATTTAGACACTGGAGATGTTGCGATAGAGACTACAAAAATCCGGCTTGATGAAAACGAACTACCAAAGCGGTGGTACAACATCCAGGCGGACCTCCCGACACCGCTTGATCCGCCGCTAAACTCGCAGGAAAAATGGTGGATCCGGGAGACCCTGACGAGGCTATTCGTCAGTCGATCTCAAGATTGCCCAAAGTATGATGTGCGATGGAAATAATATACAGATAAGATATAGAGGTGTAAATAATGGGAAAGACAGGAAGTATTGAATGGGTGAAGATTAAGGGACGGAAGGGACAAGTTCGACTGGTAGAGCACAGCAAGGTAAAACACAAGAGACCAGGACCTGCTCAGCGCTACGTATCATCTGGTGCAAGGCGAAGGCGGATAAAACGATCCGAGAAAGCTGTTGCTAGATAGATGCTGCGCCGCGGTGTATGCACATACGAATAATCCTGAATGAACCTCTGTACGCGGGTAACGTCGGTTCGATTGCCCGCGTCCTTAAAAATTTTGGATACCACGACCTTGCATTGGTTAATCCGTGCCCTATTGACAATGAAGCGTGGATGATGGCGCAGCACGCTTATGATTTGCTGGAGGGTGCGAGGATCTTCGATACACTCAGAGGGGCAACCGAAGGTTCCAACCTCATCATCGGGACGACCGGAATGCGTGGGGAGACCACGGGACGACACGTCAGGATGCCTGCGTATACGCCGGAGCGGATCCGTGAGAAGTTAAGCGGCACAACAGGCGATGCTTCTGTCGTTTCTATCGTATTTGGGCGGGAGGATCACGGGCTCACGAATGAAGAACTCATGGTGTGCGACATGCTGATGAGTATCCCTACATCCGAGCAATATCCGATCATGAATCTCTCGCACGCTGTCGCAGTTGTGTTGTATGAGCTATCAGACCTCGGGATCGGGGACATTCTGCTTGCGGATCGGTATGATCTTGACCTGCTGTATGAACATCTCGAGCGTTTGCTCTCTGATCTTGAGTATCCTGCACACAAGAAGCATAAGACGACGCTGATGTTAAGGCGGATATTCGGGCGGGCTGAACTGACCGCAAGAGAGGTGTACACGCTGCGCGGGATTCTCAGGCTGGTTGATTACCGCTTGCAGAGTGGGTAGTGTCTCGACAAATTAATTTTCAGACATTCCAGCAATAGGGCAAGGACACTCCCGTAGAAGATATGCAGATCATTCATCGTAGGAAGCGGCATCGTGCAGCCCCGCAGTCTCCCGATTACTCATCGAAATAGAGCATCGCCACGCCGCTGCACCGAACGGCATGGATGAGATCACGGGTGAGCAGCATATCTATAACTTTCTCTGCAACCGTCTCGCTGATCTGAAATCGTGTTTCCTGCATCCGAATGATATCCTTCCGTTTAATGATTTTTTTGCATTTTATATGTTTCTTGTCATATTCGCATTTGTTGTATTTCTCGCACCGCTGCACCCGCTCATACCGCTCCATGAAACTCGCAAGCCCGTACCAGCTATGTATGTTGTACATCCCCTTGATCCCGTAGAGGTTCGCCACCGTCCGTTTTGCCATGGTGGAGTATTAAAGACCTATAAATACTTATAATAATCGATATTAAC